>CAZKCJ010000335.1:0-3103 GCA_964550885.1 uncultured Rubrivivax sp.
ATCGCCGCCAACCGAGGAAACGCGAGCGTCCGAACCGGACGACGAGAGCAGGTCAGTGGGGATGAACGAAACGGCGCCACGCGGGGCGCCGTGACGCGCATTGTAGCCGAGAGCGCGGGTTTACCCGGGATCCGTTGGCCCGCAACCGGCGGCGCGCGCTCGGCCATCCCGAATCGACGGGCCGCCGGCGCCGCGGCTTCGGCACCGCATCGACGCAGCGTGCGCGCGATCCGCGCAGCCTGCGGCGTCAGGCCGCCAGCAGCTGCGCGCGATAGTGCCGCAGCTCGTCGATCGACTCGTTGATGTCGGCCAGCGCGGTGTGCGCCTGCGCCTTCTTGAAGCCGTCCAGCGCGGCCGGCTTCCAGCGCCGCGCCAGCTCCTTGAGCGTGCTCACGTCGAGGTTGCGGTAGTGGAAGTAGGCTTCGAGCACCGGCATCGTGCGCGCGAGGAAGCGCCGGTCCTGGCAGATCGAGTTGCCGCACATCGGGCTCTTGCCCTTGGCCACGTAGCGCCGCAGGAAACCGATCACCTCGGCCTGCGCGGCAGCCTCGTCGGTGGTGGACGCGCGCACCCGCTCGATCAGCCCGCTCTTGCCGTGGGTGCCCTTGTTCCACGCGTCCATCGCGTCGAGCACCGCATCGCTCTGGTGGATCGCCAGCACCGGGCCTTCGACGCGGCGCGTGAGCTGCGGGTCGGTCACCACCACCGCGACTTCGATGATCCGGTCGGTGTCGGGGTTCAGCCCGGTCATCTCCAGGTCGATCCAGATCAGGTTGAGGTCGTCGGCGGGCAGCGCAGCGTCGGTCATCGCGGGTCACACTTGAAAGCCGGGGGTCCGGCTTGCAGATTCTCGCCGACGCCTACACTTGCGCGCCGCTGCCCCGCCCTTGATGACGCCTGCCCCGTTCACCTTCGTCTTCGCCGCCGCGCTGCTGCTGGCGCTGGCCACGCGGCTGTGGCTGGCCACGCGCCAGATGCGCCACGTCGCCCAGCACCGCGACGCGGTGCCCGCGCCCTTCGCCGGCACGGTGACGCTGGCCGCGCACCAGCGGGCGGCCGACTACACGCTCGCCAAGGGGCGCTTCGGCCTGTTGAGCGCCGCCTTCGGCAGCGCGGTGCTGGTGGGCTGGACGCTGCTCGGCGGGCTCGACCTGCTCAACCAGGGGGTGCTGGCGCTGACCTGGCCGCAGTTCGGCGCGATCGGCTATCAGCTCGCGCTGCTCGTGGCCTTCGCGCTGATCGGCGCGGCGCTCGAGCTGCCCTTCGAGTGGTGGGACACCTTCAGGCTGGAGCAGCGCTTCGGCTTCAACCGGATCACGCCGCGCCTGTTCGTCGCCGACCTGCTGAAGAACGCCGCGGTCGCCGCGGTGATCGGGCTGCCGCTGGCGGCGCTGGTGCTGTGGCTGATGGCGCGCGCCGGCGCCTGGTGGTGGCTGTGGGCCTGGGGCGTGTGGATGGGCTTCAACCTGCTGCTGCTGGTGATCTACCCGACGCTGATCGCGCCGCTGTTCAACAAGTTCGAGCCGCTGGCCGACGAAGGGCTGCGCGCGCGCGTGCAGGCGCTGATGCAGCGCTGCGGCTTCGCCGCCAAGGGCCTGTTCGTGATGGACGGCAGCCGGCGCTCGGCGCACGCCAACGCCTACTTCACCGGGCTGGGCGCGGCCAAGCGGGTGGTGTTCTTCGACACGCTGCTCGCGCGGCTGTCGCCGGCCGAGGTCGAGGCGGTGCTCGCGCACGAGCTCGGCCACTACCGCCACCGCCACGTGCTCAAGCGCATCGTCGGGCTGTTCGCGTTCAGCGGCGCGGCGCTGGCGCTGCTGGGCTGGCTCGCCGGCTCGAGCTGGTTCTACGCGGGCCTGGGCGTGCAGCCGAACCTGGGCGCGCCCAACGATGCGCTGGCGCTGCTGCTGTTCGCGCTGGCGCTGCCGCCCTTCGGCTTCTTCGCCGCACCGCTGATCGCGCACTTCTCGCGCCGCCACGAGTTCGAGGCCGACGCCTACGCCTGCGCGAAGGCCAGCGGCGCCGATCTGGCCAGCGCGCTGCTAAAGCTGCACGAGGACAACGCGGCCACGCTGACCCCCGACCCGGTGTACGCGCGCTTCTACTACTCGCACCCGCCCGCGGTCGAGCGGCTGGCGGCGCTGGCGCGGCCTTGACCCAGCCCGCCGCGCGGGTGGTGGCGGCGCACGGGCGCCACGTGCTGATCGAGACCGCCGATCACCGCCGCCTGCACGGCCACCTGCGCGCGCGGCACGCCGACATCGTCGTCGGCGACCGGGTGCGTTGGCAGCCGGCCGGCGACGCGGCGGTGATCGAGGCGGTCGAGCCGCGCCGCAACCTGCTGCGCCGCCAGGACGCGTGGCGCACCAAGCACTTCGCCGCGAACCTCGACCAGGTGCTGCTGCTGGTCGCGGGCGAGCCGCCGTTCGCCGAGTCGCAGCTGGCGCGCGGGCTGATCGCGGCGGCCGACGCCGGCATCGACGTGATCGTCGGCCTGAACAAGATCGACCAGCCGGCGGCGGCCGCGGCGCGCGCGCGGCTGGCGCCGTACCGCGCGCTCGGCGTCGAGTTGCTCGAGTTCAGCGCGAAGGCCGGCGGTGACGCCGCCCGCACGCTGCTGGGGCCGCGGCTGCAGCAGCGCACGACGCTGCTGCTGGGGCCCAGCGGCACCGGCAAGAGCACGCTGGTCAACCTGCTGGTGCCCGACGCCGGCGCGCAGGTGGGCGAGATCTCGGCAGCGCTGAACGCCGGGCGGCACACCACGACCGCCACGCGCTGGTACTGGCTGGGCGCCGACCACGACGCGGCGCTGATCGACTCGCCGGGCTTCCAGCAGTTCGGGCTGCACCACCTCGAGCCGGCGCGGCTCGCCGCGCTGATGCCCGACCTGGCGGCCCACCTCGGCGGCTGCCGCTTCGCCGACTGCAGCCACCGTGACGAGCCCGACTGCGCGGTGCGCGCCGCCGCCGAGGCCGGCCGAATCGCGCCGACGCGCTACCCGCTGTACCTGGAGCTGTTCGGCGAACTGGCCGCCGCCGCGCGGCGTTGAACCTACTTCCGGCAGTTGGACGCGCCCGAGTGGGCCGTGATGCGGTGCGCTGGC
>CAZKCJ010000336.1:0-3093 GCA_964550885.1 uncultured Rubrivivax sp.
ACGCAAGGCCGCCGGCGAGCTGCTGTGCGTGGTCACCGCCGACCCGGCCGACGTGCAGCGGCTGCTCGACGAGCTGCCCTTCTTCGCGCCCGAGCTGCGCGTCGCCGCGTTCCCCGACTGGGAGACGCTGCCCTACGACGCGTTCTCGCCGCACCAGGACCTGGTCTCCGAGCGGCTGGGCACGCTGTGGCGGCTGCACGCGCGCGAGCTCGACGTGCTGCTGCTCGCGGCGACGACCGCGGTGATGCGGATCGCGCCGCCCGCCTTCGTCGCCGCCACCACCTTCCAGTTCCGGCAGAAGACGCGGCTGGACGAAGCCGCGCTCAAGGCGCAGCTGACGCTGGCCGGCTACAGCCACGTCAGCCAGGTGGTGTCGCCGGGCGAGTACGCGGTGCGCGGCGGGCTGATCGACCTGTACCCGATGGGCTCGCCGGTGCCCTATCGCGTGGACCTGTTCGGCGACGAGGTCGACTCGATCCGCACCTTCGACCCCGACACCCAGCGCAGCCTGTACCCGGTACCCGAGGTGCGGCTGCTGCCCGGGCGCGAGTTTCCGCTGGACGAGGCGGCGCGCACCGCGTTTCGCGCGCGCTGGCGCGAGCGGCTGGCCGGCGACCCGTCGCGGGTGCGGCTGTACAAGGACATCGGCGCGGGGCTGGCCGGCCCGGGCATCGAGTACTACCTGCCGCTGTTCTTCGAGCAGACCGCGACCGTCTTCGACCACCTGCGCGCGGCCACCGCGCTGGTGCTGCACGGCGAGGTCGACGCGGCGCTGCAGCGCTTCTGGGCCGACACCCGCGAACGCCACCGCTTCCTGCAGCACGACCCGGAGCGGCCGATCCTGCCGCCGGCCGACCTGTTCCTGCCGCCCGCCGACTTCTTCATCCGTGCCGGCGAGCTGCCGGTGCTGGCGCTGCGCGGCGGCGGCGAAGTCGACTGGGCGCGGCCGCTGCCCGATCTGGCCGCCGAGCGCGGCGCGCCCGAGCCGCTGGCCGCGCTCGCGCGCCACCTGCAGGCCACGCCGCACCGCGTGCTGCTGCTGGCCGAGAGCGAAGGCCGGCGCGAAAGCCTGATCGACCTGCTGCGCGACCAGCACATCGAGCTGCCGGCCGCGACCACGCTGGCCGAGTTCCTCGCCGGCAGCGCGCGCTTCGCGATCGCCGCCGCGCCGCTGGCCGCGGGCTTTCACTGGCACGAGCCGGCGGCCGGCTGCTCGATCGAGCTGGTCACCGAGACCGAGCTGTTCGGCGCCACGCGCGAGGCGCGCCGCCGCCGCAAGCAGGAGCAGACCAGCAACGTCGACGCGCTGATCCGCGACCTGTCCGCGCTGAAGGTCGGCGACCCGGTGGTGCACGCGCAGCACGGCATCGGCCGCTACCGCGGGCTGGTCAACCTCGACACCGGCGACGGCGCCAACGAGTTCCTGCACCTGAGCTACGCCGACGACGCGACGCTGTACGTGCCGGTCAGCCAGCTGCACCTGATCGGCCGTTACAGCGGCGTCAGCCCCGACGAGGCGCCGCTGCACCGGCTCGGCTCGAACCAGTGGGAGCGCGCGCGCCGCAAGGCCGCCGAGCAGGTGCGCGACACCGCCGCCGAGCTGCTCGACCTGTACGCGCGCCGCGCCGCGCGCGCCGGCCACCCGCACCCGTTCGACGGTGCCGACTACGAGGCCTTCGCCGCGAGCTTCGGCTTCGAGGAGACGCCCGACCAGCGCGCGGCGATCCACGCGGTGGTGCAGGACCTGATCAGCCCGAAGCCGATGGACCGGCTGGTCTGCGGCGACGTCGGCTTCGGCAAGACCGAGGTCGCGCTGCGCGCCGCCTTCGTCGCGGCCGCCGGCGGCCGCCAGGTCGGGCTGCTCGCGCCGACCACGCTGCTGGCCGAGCAGCACTTCCAGACGCTGGCCGACCGCTTCGCGAAGTGGCCGATCAAGGTCGCGCAGCTGTCGCGCTTTCGCAGCGCGAAGGAGGCCAAGGCGACGCTCGACGGGCTGGCCGCAGGCAGCATCGACATCGTTGTTGGCACCCACAAGCTGCTGTCGCCCGACGTGAAGTTCGCGCGGCTGGGGTTGCTGATCGTCGACGAGGAGCACCGCTTCGGCGTGCGCCACAAGGAGGCGATCAAGGCGCTGCGCAGCGAGGTCGACGTGCTCACGCTCAGCGCCACGCCGATCCCGCGCACGCTGGGGCTGGCGCTAGAGGGGCTGCGCGACCTGTCGGTGATCGCGACCGCGCCGCAGCGGCGGCTGGCGATCAAGACCTTCGTGCGTCGCGAGGGCGACGGCATCGTGCGCGAGGCGGTGCTGCGCGAGCTCAAGCGCGGCGGGCAGGTCTACTTCCTGCACAACGAGGTCGAGACGATCGAGCACCGGCGCGCACAGCTGGCGCAGCTGTTGCCCGAGGCGCGGATCGCGGTCGCCCACGGCCAGATGCCCGAGCGCGAGCTGGAGCGGGTGATGCGCGACTTCGTCGCGCAGCGCCACAACCTGCTGCTGTGCTCGACGATCATCGAGACCGGCATCGACGTGCCCAGCGCCAACACGATCGTGATCAGCCGCGCCGACCGCTTCGGCCTGGCGCAGCTGCACCAGCTGCGCGGCCGCGTCGGCCGCAGCCACCACCAGGCCTACGCGTACCTGCTGGTGGCCGACCCCGACAACCTGGGCCGGCAGGCGACGCTGCGGCTGCAGGCGATCCAGGAGATGGAGGAGCTGGGCTCGGGCTTCTACCTGGCGATGCACGACCTGGAGATCCGCGGCGCCGGCGAGGTGCTGGGCGAGAGCCAGAGCGGCAACATGGCCGAGGTCGGCTTCCAGCTGTACAACGACATGCTCACCGAGGCGGTGCGCGCGCTGAAGGCCGGGCGCGAACCCGACCTGCTGAACCCGCTGGGCGGGCTGTTCGGCGCCGCCACCGAGGTCAACCTGCACGCGCCGGCGCTGCTGCCCGACAGCTACTGCGACGACGTGCACGTGCGCCTGGGCCTGTACAAGCGGCTGGCGCTGGCCGACAAGGCCAGCGAGATCGACGCGCTGCTCGAGGAGATCACCGACCGCTTCGGCAAGCTGCCGCCGCAGGGCCGCACTCTGTT
>CAZKCJ010000337.1:0-3087 GCA_964550885.1 uncultured Rubrivivax sp.
CGGCTATCACCGGCTGCCGATCCCGGCCGGCGATCACGTGCTGCGCGTGCAGTTCAACGACGACATCCGGGTCAAGGGCTTCAATCACGAGGGCGAGCGGCAGATGAAGGTCGTGCCCGGCCAGGTCGTGCTGATCGACTTCATCCCCGACCAGGGCGGCGTGGTGATCCGATGAGAAGCGCGCAGCCCGCCGGCTTTCCGCGCGGGTTCGCCCGCGCGCCGTCGAGACCGCGCGACGACCGCTTCGACATCGCCGTGCCCGCCACCGAGCAGCGCGCGATCGCGGCCGGCTGGCTGCTGCTGGGCGTGGCGGCGCTGATCGGCGCGGGCGTGTTCTCGATCCTGCTGGTGCTCGCGCGCACGCCGTTCTTCGCGAGCCTGGTGCCCGCCGGCGACTTCTTCCGCGTCGCGCTGGTGGTGCACGTCGACCTCTCGGTGCTCGTCTGGTTCGTGTCGATGGCGGGCATGCTGTGGACGATCGACACCTCGCCGCGGCTGTTGTGGCTCGGATGGGCCGCGTTGTTCGTCGCGACGCTGGGAACCGTGTTCATGGCGGTGGCGCCGTTCACCGGCGCAGCCACCCCGGTGATGTCGAACTATGTGCCGGTCCTCGAGAACGACGCGTTCCTCTACGGACTGGTCGTGCTCGGCGCCGGCTTTCTGTTGCTCACGCTGCGCTCGTTCGTGGCGCCGGCGCGCATGAGCCTGCAGCTCGACGGGGCCGATGCGCTGCGCTTCGGCCTGAAGGCGGCTGCGGTGTCGAGCGCGGTCGCGCTGATGGCGATGGTGTGGTCCGCGGCCGACGTGCCGCGCGAGCTCGACGCGCGCACCTACTACGAGTTGCTGTTCTGGGGGCCGGGCCACGTGATCCAGTTCACCTGGACGCTGCTGATGCTGGTCGCCTGGGCCTGGCTGGCCACGCTCGGCGGTTCGCCGTTGCCGCTGAGCCCGCGCGTAGTGGTGCTGGTCTACGCGATCGGGCTGGTTTCGGTGTTCTTCGCGCCGCTCATCTATCTGAACTGGACCGTGCCGTCGGTCGAGCATCGCAAGATGATGACCTGGCTGATGCGCTTCGGCGGCGGGCTGGCGATCCTGCCGATGGTGCTGGCGCTGGCGGTCGCGCTCGTGCGGCGCGTCGCGTCCACGCCGGCGATGCGGCCGCTGCGCGCGTCGTTGATCACCTCGCTGCTGCTGTTCTCGGCGGGCGGCCTGATCGGCTTCCTCATCGAGGGTTCCGACGTGCGCGTGCCCGCGCACTACCACGGCTCGATCGTCGGCGTGACGCTGGCGCTGATGGGGCTGGCCTACGCGCTGCTGCCGCGCCTCGGGTACCGCGAAGCCACCGGCCGCATCGCGAACTGGCAGCCGTGGCTGTACGGCGGCGGCCAGTTGCTGCACATCCTCGGCCTGATGTGGTCCGGCGGCTACGGGGTGCAGCGCAAGGTCGCCGGCGCCGAGCAGACGCTGCGCACCACGCAGGAAATCTTCGGGATGGGCCTGATGGGGTTCGGGGGCATGCTTGCGATCGTCGGCGGCATCCTGTTCGTCTGGGTGGTGCTCGACAGCGTGATCGCCGCGCGGCGCGCCCGATGATCCGCGTCCTGGCGCTTCTCGCGTGCCTGCTCACGGTGTGCATCACCGCGTCGAGCGCATTCATTCGCCACGCGCAGAACGGCGTCGGCTGCGACGGCTGGCCGGCGTGCTATCGCGCGGCGCAGGCTGCCGCCGATGCGCGTGCCGCCGACGCGCGCGCCGCCGACGCTGCGCAGTCGGGCGCCACGGCGGACGCTGCCGCCGCCACCGCGCCCACGGCCGAGGCGTCGGGCGCAGTGCGCATCGCGCGGTCGCTGCACCGGGTGAGCGCGACGCTGGTGGGCGTGCTGGTGCTGCTCGTCGCGGTGTTCGGCTGGTCGTCGATGCGCGGCGCCGAACGGATCGCGGCGGCCGTCGCGCTGGGCGACACCGTGTTCCTCGCCTGGCTGGGGCGCTACACGCCGCACGATCTGCCGCTGGTCACGCTGGGCAACCTGGTTGGCGGGCTGCTGCTGGCGGCGGCGCTCGCCTGGATCGCGGCCGCGCGCCGCGGTCGAGGTGCGGCGAGTGCGTTGGCCGGGCCGGCCGGGTCGGCGGGGTCGCTCACGCCGGGCACGGCCGGCGCAGCGCGCATCGCGCTGGTGGCACTCGCGCTGCTCGGCCTGCTCGCCTGGGGCGGCACGATGATCGGCGCGCGCCACGCAATCGATGCCTGCGACACGCCGCAGTGCACTGGCGCGCGTTTCGATCCGGCCGCGATGAATCCAGTTCGCGCGACGGTGGCGGTCGATACGGCAGCGGCGCGCGGCATGCACCTCGCGCACCGTGCGGTCGGACTCGTGTTCGCGGCGCTGGCCGCGCTGCTCGCGCTCAGGCTGCGCAGCGCGCGCCCGGCGCTCGCCGCGTGGCTGGCCGCGCTGGCGCTGGCGCAGATCCTGCTCGGCGCGGGCACCGCACTGGGCACGCAGGCGCTGACGACGGCCACGCTGCACAACGCGGTGGCTGCGCTGCTGGCGGCGGCTCTGGCCGCGGTGGCCGGCGGCCGGGAGGGCGCTCAGCCCGTTCCGGATGGCGCGCCAGCCTGAGCGCGCAGGTCGTACAGCAGTTGCAGCGCGTCGCGCGCGCTCAGCGCATCCGGATCGATCTCGCGCAGCCGCTCGAGCAGATGCCGCGCGACTTCGGCGTCGCGACGGGCGCCGGGCGCCGACGCGTCGCCGGGCGCATCGGTGTCGTGCGCATCGGTGCCGTCCGCAGCGACGCTGTCGGCGCCGGGTCCGGCAAAGCCGGGGGCTGCCTCCTGCGGCATCGCGAACAGATCGAGCTGGTCGTCGCGCGAGCGGGCACGCGCCTCGAGCTCGCCGAGCAGCTGGCTGGCCGCGCGAACGACCGGCGCCGGCAGGCCGGCGAGCCGGGCCACCTGCAGCCCATAGCTGCGGCTGGCCGGGCCGTCGCGCACCTCGTGCAGGAACACGATGCCGCCGCGATGCTCGGCGGCGGCGAGGTGCAGGTTCACCGCCTGCGGATGCGTGGCCGCGAGTTCCGTCAGTTCGAAGT
>CAZKCJ010000338.1:0-3060 GCA_964550885.1 uncultured Rubrivivax sp.
ATGAGCAAGATCCACATCCACCGCGTGTCGGTGCACTTCGGCGACTGCGATCCGGCGGGGATCGTCTACTTCCCGAACTTCTCGCGCTGGATGGACCAGGCCTCGCTCGCCTTCTTCATGGCCTGCGGCGTCGCGCCGTGGCGCGAGCTGGTCAAGAGCCGCGGCATCGCCGGCACGCCGCTGCTCGAGATCCACACCCGCTTCTACCGGCCGGCGACCTACGGCGAGACGATCGAGGTCCACACCACGATCGACTCCTGGGCCGCGAAGACCTTCACCCACCGCCACGTCGTGCGCCGCGCCGACACCGTGCTGTGCGAAGGCATCGAGGTGCGCGCCTTCGTCGAGCGCCACCCGGACAACCCCGACCGGATCCGCGCGATCCCGGTGCCCGACGACATCAAGGCGCTGTGCCTGTAGCGGCGCGGTGCCGCGGCGCCGGCCGCTCGCGCTGCGCCGCCGCGGCGCGCTCCTGCGCCGCACGCCGCCGCAGCCGCCAGCCGCCAGCCGCCGCGACCCGGTGCGGTCAGCCGGCCATCACGGTGGCCATCGCCTGCGCCGCGTACTCGACGTTGTGCTCGTTCAGCCCGGCCACGCAGATCCGGCCCGAGCGCACCAGGTACACCGCGAACTCGTCGCGCAGCCGGTCGACCTGCGCGGCCGACAGGCCGGTGTAGCTGAACATGCCGCGCTGGGACAGGAAGTAGCCGAAGTCGCGCCCCGGCATCTTCGCGCTGATCACCCGGTGCAGCGTGCGCCGCATCGCCTGGATGCGCTCGCGCATCGCGCCGAGCTCGGCCTCCCACCGCGGCCGCAGGTCGGCGTCGGCGAGCACGTGCGCGACGATCTGGCCGCCGTGGATCGGCGGGCTCGAGTAGTTGCGCCGCACCGCGAACTTCAGCTGCCCGAGCACCCGCTCGGCCTCGTCGGCGCTGCCGCAGACCACGCTCAGCGCGCCGCAGCGCTCGCCGTACACGCTCATGCTCTTGCTGAACGAGTTGGCGACGAAGAAGCTCGCGCCGCTGTCGGCCAGTCGGCGCACCGCGTACGCGTCCTCGGCGATGCCGTCGCCGAAGCCCTGGTAGGCCAGGTCCAGGAACGGCAGCAGCCGGCGCTCGGCCAGCAGCGGAATCAGCGCATCCCACTGCGCGCGGCTCAGGTCGACGCCGGTGGGGTTGTGGCAGCACGCGTGCAGCAGCACCACGCTGCCGGCGGGCAGCGTGCGCAGTGCGTCGAGCATCGCGTCGAAGCGCAGCGCGCCGCCGGCCGGGTCGTAGTACGGGTAGGCGTGCACCGCGAGGCCCGCGCCCTCGAACATCGAGCGGTGGTTGTCCCAGGTCGGGTCGCTGACCCAGGCCTCGGCCTGCGGGAACCAGCGCCGGATGAAGTCGGCACCGACCTTCAAGCCCCCAGACGAGCCGACCGCCTGGATCGTCGCCACGCGGCCCGCGCGCAGCACCGCGTGGTCGGCGCCGAACAGCAGCTGCTGCACCGCGCCGCGGAAGTTGGCCGCGCCTTCGATCGGCAGGTAGGGCTTGGGCCCGCCGGCCTCGACCACGCGCGCTTCGGCCGCGCGCACCGACGGCAGCACCGGGATGCGGCCGTCCGCGTCGAAGTAGATGCCGATGCTCAGGTTGACCTTGTGCGGCCGCGGGTCGGCGTGGAAGACCTCGACCAGCGCCAGGATCGGATCGCCCGCGAAGGGCTCGACGTGCTCGAACATGCGGCCCCCCGCGTCAGGCCGGCTGCGCGAGCGCGGCCTCGATGTCCTTGGCCAGCGCCTCGGGCTTGTCGGTCGGCGCGTAGCGTGCGCGCACCCGGCCGTCGCGGCCGACCAGGAACTTGGTGAAGTTCCACTTGATCGCCTGCGTGCCCAGCACGCCCGGCGCCTCGCTGCTCAACCAGCGCCACAGCGGGTGCGCGCCGTCGCCGTTGACCTCGACCTTGGCCATCATCGGGAAGCTCACGCCGTAGTTGCGCTGGCAGAAGGTCGCGATCTCGGCGTCGCTGCCCGGGTCCTGGCCGCCGAACTGGTTGCTCGGGAAGCCGACGACCACGAGCCCCTGGTCGCGGTAGGTTTGCCACAGCTGCTCCAGCCCGGCGAACTGCGGCGTGAAGCCGCACTGGCTCGCGGTGTTCACGATCAGCAGCACCCGGCCGCGCTGGGACGCGAATTGCGCCGGCTTGCCCTCGATCGACAGGGCCTCGAAGTCGTAGATGCTGCTCATGGAGCGCTCCGTAGCGGGTGCGGCGGGCCGGGCGGCCGGACGGCGCAGGCGGCGCGCGCGGCGCCTGCGCGCTTCGATAATAGCCTGCAGCTCCACCCGCCCCGTCCCAACCGAAGCGAACCCGATGTCCCCGACCCTGCGCGTCGCGCTGCACGGCTTCGGCGAGTTCGAAGCCGCGACGCTGGCCAGCGTGCTGCGCCTGGCCGGCAGCCCCGACCGCCGCTACGAACGGGTGCCGGCGCCGGCGCAGGCGCAGATCATCGTCGCCGCGGCCGACCGCGCCGGCGTGGTCGCCGAGCTGACCGCCGCCGGCCGCGCCGCCGACACCGTCTTCGTCGGCGGCCAGCGCCCGCACGCGGGGGCCGCCTGGCTGCCGCGGCCGATCAACCCGCTGCAGGTGCAGCGCGCGATCGACGCGCTGGCCGACCGGCGCCCGGCGGCGGCCGAGCGCAGCGCGCCGGCGGCCGCGGCGCTGCTGATCGACGACAGTCCGATCGCGCTGCGCTACCTGCAGCTGAAGCTGCAGCAGCACGGGCTCGGCGCCGAGTGCGCGCGCACCAGCGCGCGCGCGCTCGAGCTGCTGCAGCGGCAGCCCTTCGCCTACGTGTTCATCGACGTCGAGCTCGGCCGCGACAGCGCGCTCGACGGCCTGGCGCTGTGCCAGCAGATCCGGCGCGAGCACCGCCGCGCCGGCCCGACGGCGCCGGTGCTGACGATCGTGTCGGCCCACGACCACGAGGTCGACCGCGCGCGCGGCACCCTCGCCGGCGCCGACCACTACCTGGCCAAGCCGGTAAGCGACGCCGCGCTGGCCGGCATGCTCGCGCACCAC
>CAZKCJ010000339.1:0-3037 GCA_964550885.1 uncultured Rubrivivax sp.
CGCGGCGCGGGCCGGGGCGGCACGAGTCGCTGCAGCGCGGCCCGGCGCCGCCGCCGCACGCTCGGCCGCGGCCGCCGCCGGGATGCGCAGCGCGCCGGCGGCCTTGCCCTTGCCGGCGCGCGCCGGCGGGTTGCACATGCCGCACACGTAGTGCTTGGCGATCTCGTGCGGATGGGTGACGAAGTGGCCGCCGCAGCTGCTGCAGCAGGTCATCGTCAGCATGCCGTTGTCGACGAACTTCACCAGCCGCCAGGCGCGGGTCACGCTCAGCAGCGGCTCCAGCGCCTGCGCGGCCAGGTGCTCGAGGTACAGCTGGTAGGCCTTGATCACGGTGTCGATCTCGTCCAGCGCCGACACCTTGTTCAGGTACTCGTGGATGTTCAGGAACAGGCTCGCGTGGATGTTCGGCTGCCAGGTCATGAACCAGTCGGTCGAGAACGGCAGCTGCCCCTTGCTCGGGCTGCGACCGGCGACCTCCTTGTACAGCCGCAGCAGCCGCTCGTAGCTCAGGTCGGTCTCCGACTCGAGCACCTGCAGCCGCGCGCCCAGCCGGATCAGCGCGACCGCGCGCTCGATCTGCCGCGCTTCGGTCAGGATGCTCTTGGTGCGGGCCATCGCGGCGCCTCAGGCAGCTTCCTGGTGGCGCCCGGCCATCAGGATCGACGCGTGCAGGCGGTTCACGCCCTCGTTGGCCGCCTGGCGGCCGTGGTTGGTCAGCAGCCCCCAGACGAGATCGTCGTCCATGCGGAAGCGGCACAGCAGCGTGTTGCTGGCGGCGATCTTCATCACCTGCGCCGGCGTCAGCTGCACCAGCAGCCGCGCGGTGTCCTCGCTGATGCCCAGGCGGTACAGCGCCTGCTCGCGGTCGGCGCGGATCAGGCTCTGGGCCAGCATCAGGTACGACAGGTTGGCTTCGCGGATTTCGGCCAGGATCTGGTCGGCGGTCATCGGGTAGCTCCTCGGGTGTATCCGGCGGTTGCGGTTGCAACCCGGGGCTCACTGTAGGCGCCGGAATTGGCCGGCCCCATCAGCCCAGTTCCACCACTGGAGTCCGGCTTGCGCCAATCGCCGTGTAGGCGCGATTCCTACGGAGGAACCCTGAGTCCGGCGGCCGTCGCCGCGCTAGACCTGCATATTCATGATGTCGGTGTAGGCCTGCACCAGCCGGTTGCGCACCTGCAGCGTCGCCTGGAAGCCGAGCTGCGCCTTCTGCATCGCGATCATCGTCTGCTCCAGGCTGACCTGCGGGTTGTCGAGCTGGACTTCGCGCTGCAGCCGCGTCGCCTCGTGCTGCGCCTGGCTGACCGAGCGCAGCGCGTCGGCGATCGCCGCCTGGAAGCTGCCGGTGCCGGCCGCCGCGCGCGGGGCCAGCGGCTGGCCGTCGGCGCGCAGCCCGGCGCGCGCGAGCGCCTGCGCGAAATCGAAGGGCTGGAGCTTCAGGTCCATGCGCAGCCTCGCGGCCTTCAGACGATGGCGCGCACTGTAGGGGCGCGGCCGCCGCCGCGTCGGCTGGAACTGCAGCCGCTTTGCGCGCCTTCTTGCCCCATGGCGCGCGAAGGCGCTGCCGAACAATGCCCGCCACACCACGAGCCCGCCGCCCGACGCGACCCGCCGCCGCGAGCGCGCCACCAGCGGTCGGGCCGGCCGCGCCGCAGCCCCCGACCGATCGCCCCTACCCCTTCGCCCGATGGACCACGCCGTCGCCCCGCTCGCCCCGCAACCCCTGGTGCCGCTGCCCGCGGGCCGCGCCGGCTTCGCGCAGCGGCTGCAGGCGCTGCCGGCGCGCTCGCTGCTTGCGCTGTCCAGCGGCGCGGCGCTGCTGGTCGCGCTGCTGGTGGCGCTGGCGCTGTGGAGCGGGCGCACCGACTGGCGGGTGCTGTTCGCGGGGCTGTCGGACAAGGACGGCGGCGCGGTGATCGCGCAGCTTGCGCAGCTGAACGTGCCCTACCGCAACGGCGACGGCAACGCGATCCTGGTGCCGGCCGACCGGGTGCACGAGGTGCGGCTGCGGCTGGCCTCGGCCGGGCTGCCCAAGGGCACGGTCGGCGGCTACGAGCTGATGGACAACGCGCGCTTCGGCCAGACCCAGTTCCAGGAGCGGCTGACCTTCCAGCGCGGCCTCGAGGGCGAGCTGGTGCGCTCGATCGGCTCGCTGGCGGCGGTGCAGAGCGCGCGCGTGCACCTGGCGCTGCCCAACCAGAACGGCTTCTTCCGCGAGCAGCAAAAGCCCAGCGCCAGCGTGCTGCTGACGCTGCACCCGGGGCGCACGCTGGATCCGGCGCAGGTCGCCGGCATCGTCCACCTGGTGTCGGCCAGCGTGCCCGAGCTCAGCCCGAAGGCGGTCAGCGTGATCGACGCCAGCGGCACGCTGTTGTCGGCTGGCGACGACGACGGCCGCGGCGGCCTGGACGCGCAGCAGCTGCAGTACGTGCAGCAGGTCGAGGCGGCCTACGTCAAGCGCGTGCTCGACATCCTGGAGCCGGTGGTCGGCCGCGCGAACCTGCGCGCCAACGTCACCGCCGACATCGACTTCTCGCAGACCGAGTCGACCTCGGAGGAGTACAAGCCCAACCAGGGCGACGCCGCCGCGGCGGTCAAGCTGCGCCAGGTCAACGAGTCGACCAGCCCCGGCGCGGTGCTGCCCAGCGGCGTGCCCGGCGCGGCCAGCAACCAGCCGCCGGTGCCGGCGACCGCGCCGCTGACCGGCGCCGCGCCGCCGCTGCAGGCGGCGCAGGGCGGCAGCAGCGGCGGCAGCGCGCGCCGCGACGCGGTCACCCACTACGAGGTCGACAAGACCGTGCGCGTGACCCGCAACGCCACCGGCACGGTCAGGCGGCTGAACGCGGCGGTGGTCGTCAACCACCGCAGCAGCACCGACGCCAAGGGCAAGACCACGACCACGCCGCTGTCGACCGAGGAGATGGACAAGCTGACCGCGCTGGTCAAGCAGAGCCTGGGCTTCAACGCCGAGCGCGGCGACTCGGTGCGGGTGATCAACGCGCCGTTTCGGGTCGAGCCGGCGCCGGCGCTCGACGAG
>CAZKCJ010000340.1:0-2222 GCA_964550885.1 uncultured Rubrivivax sp.
TCAACAACGACGGGCCGCTGGGCACCTTCTTCCGCTACATCTGCGACAACGGCACCTACATCGCCCGCTACGACGACCTCGTGAACGGCAAGGAGGAGCCGATCGACGTCACCGGGGTCGACGTGTCGACCAACGGCATCGAGCTGCAGGACCGCGAGTTCTTCGCCGCGATCCGCGAGGGCCGCGAGCCCAACGGCAGCGTCGCCCAGGTGCTGCCCTGCTACCAGGTGCTGGACCGGCTGGAACGGCAGCTCGCCGCGCAGGGCTGATGGAGCCGCGACGCATCGGCCCGTTCACCGTCTCGGCGGTGAGCCTGGGCTGCATGAACCTGAGCCACGCCTACGGCACGCCGCCGCCGCCGGCGCAGGCGCGGGCCGTGCTGCTGCGCGCGCTGGACCTGGGCGTGACCATGCTCGACACCGCCGCGCTGTACGGCTTCGGCGCCAACGAGACGCTGCTGGGCGAGGTGCTGAAGCCGCACCGGCACCGCTTCGTGCTCGCGAGCAAGGGCGGCATGGCCGGCGTGCAGTTCGCCGACGGCGTGAAGCGCGTGATCGACGGCCGGCCCGAGGCGATCCGCCGCAACTGCGAGGACAGCCTGCGCCGGCTGCAGACCGACCACATCGACCTGTACTACCTGCACCGCTGGGACAAGCGTGTGCCGATCGAGGACTGCGTAGGCGCGATGGCCGAGCTGGTGCGCGCCGGCAAGGTGCGCGCGCTCGGGCTGTCGGAGGTGTCGGCGGCGACGCTGAAGCGCGCGCACGCGGTGCACCCGATCGTCGCGCTGCAGTCGGAGTACTCGCTGTGGAGCCGCAACGTCGAGCTCGCCGCGCTGCAGGCCTGCCGCGAGATCGGCGCGGCCCTGGTCGCCTTCGGCCCGTTGGCGCGCGCCTTCCTGACCGGCACGCTGCGCGACGTGGGCACGCTGCAGCCGAAGGACATCCGCCGCGGCATGCCGCGCTTCGCGGCCGAGCACTACCCGGCCAACCTGAAGCTGCTTGACGGCTACGCGCGCGTCGCGCAGCAGGCCGGCTGCAGCATGGCCCAGCTGGCGCTGGCCTGGGTGCTCGCGCGCGGGCCGGACGTGGTCGCGCTGCCTGGCACCACCCAGCTCGCGCACCTCGAGGAGAACGCCGCCGCGGCCGCCGTGCGGCTGGACGCCGGCGTGGTGCAGCAGCTGGACGAACTGATCAACCAGCGCACGGTGAGCGGCGCGCGCTACAACGACGCGGCCCAGGCGGACATCGACACCGAAGAGTTCGCGTGAGCGCCGCGGCTCTGCGCTGCCTGCGCCGAGCGCCCACCCGGATGCGGTCGCGGTGACCGTCGCCCAGCTGATCGAGTCCTACGGCTACCTGGCGGTGGCGGTGGGCGCCTTCCTCGAGGGCGAGACGGTGGTCTTCGTCGCCGGCGCCGCCGCCGCGCGCGGTCACCTGTGGCTGCCGGCGGTGGTCGCGGCGGCTGCAGCTGGCGGCTTCGTCGGCGACCAGTTCTACTTCCTGCTCGGTCGCCGCTGGGGTGCGCGGCTGCTCGCGCGCTTCGCCTGGCTGCGCAGCGGCACCGCGCGAGCGCGCGCGCTGCTCGAGCGCCACCACACGCCGCTGATCCTGTCGATCCGCTTCCTGTACGGGCTGCGCATCGCCGGGCCGCTCGCCTTCGGCATGAGCAGCGTCGCCTGGCCGCGCTTCGCCGCGCTCAACCTGATCGGCGCGGTCGCCTGGGCGCTGGCGATCACCGGCATCGGTTACGGCTTCGCGCACCTGCTGGTGCTGGCGCTCGGCCACGTGCGCCCAGACGAGCTGTGGCTGCTGCTGGTGCTGCTGGCCGGCGGCGTGCTCGCCGGGCTGGCCGCGTGGTACCGGCGGACGGCGCGCGCGCGGGCCGAGCGCCCGCGGGCGCTGCGCTGAACCCGGCGGCAGGCTGCGGCGCGGGGCTGCGGCCAGCGCCGCCGGTGTCCCGGTCGCGCTACGCGCGCAGCTCGAGCTCGGCCTCGATCTCGACCGGGATCCGGAACGGCAGCTCGGCCAGGCCGACTGCGCTGCGCGCGTGGCGGCCGCGCTCGTCGCCGAAGACCGCGAGGATCAGCTCGCTGCAGCCGTTGATCACCATCGGCTGCCGGCAGAAGCCGGGCGCGGAGTTGACCATGCCGAACAGGCGCGCCCAGCAGGCGATGCGGTCGAGCGAGCCGAGCTCGCGCTGCAGGCTGCCGAGGATCGCCA
>CAZKCJ010000340.1:2232-3019 GCA_964550885.1 uncultured Rubrivivax sp.
CAGCGGCAGCGCCATGTTGCCGTCCGCGTCGGTCGGGCCGTGGCCGGAGACGAACACGCGCCGGCCGACGACCCGCACCCACGGGAAGGGCAGCGCCGCACCCGGCGGCAGCTTCAACGGGGCGGGCAGGCTCAGGCCCAGTTCGACCAGGCGTTGTTCGGGGGTCTTCATCGGCTGCTCGCGGTGGTCGGTGATTCGGGGCTGCTGGGCGGCCGCGATGCGGCAGCGCGTTGCGGCCGGGGCGCGCGTCGGCTGCTGCCCGCGGCGGCAGCGCGCTGGCCGGGGTCAGGCGCCGACCGGGTAGCGGCTGGCGATGGCGATCCGGTTCCAGGTGTTGATGACGATGGCCAGCCATTCGACCGCGGCGATCTCGGCTTCCGTCAGGCTGGCGGCCGCGCGCTCGTAGCTCGCGTCGGGCACTTGCCCTTCGGCGATCGTCGTGATCGCCTCGACCAGCTCCAGCGCCGCCTGCTCCTTCGGGTCGAAGTAGCTCGTTTCCCGCCACGCCGGCAGCACGCTGATCCGGTCCATCGACTCGCCGCACGCGAGCGCGTCGCGTGTGTGCAGCCGCGCGCAGAAGGCGCAGCCGTTGATCTGCGACGCGCGCAGGCGGATCAGGTGCCCCAGACGCTCCGACAAGCCGGCTGCGCGGGCTGCGTCCGCCGCGAGCTTGTCGAGCTGGGCGACCGACTTGTACAGCTCGGGAAGCGCCTTTCCAAGGTTCACTCTAGACCGAACTTTGAGCCTGCCGAAGACGTAAGTCCTTGATCCCGCGGCGATTGCACGC
>CAZKCJ010000341.1:0-3017 GCA_964550885.1 uncultured Rubrivivax sp.
GAAGGAGCCGGCGCACTTCGAACGCATCCTGCGCCGGCGCGCCGCCAGCGCCTGGCACCCACTGCCCTGAACCCGCGATGGCCCTGACCCTGCGCCTGGCTCCCGCCGTCGAAGGCCTGGCCTGGGTGCGCGGCGCGTTCGCGCTGTACGCGCGCCGGCCGATGGGCTTCACCGCGATGTTCCTCGCGTTCCTGCTGGCGGTGCTGCTGGCCGCGCTGGTGCCGGTGCTCGGCGCGGTGTTCATGCTGATGTCGCTGCCGCTGCTGGGCCTGGGCTTCATGCTGGCGGCACGCGCCGCGCGCGCCGGCGAGCCGGTGCACCCGGGCGCCTTCGTCGAGCCGCTGCGCGCGCCGCCGCCGGTGCGCAACGTGCTGCTGGCCCTGTGCGGGCTGTACGCGCTGGCGACCGCGGCGGTGATGCTGTTCAGCGACTGGGTCGACGGCGGCAGCTTCGAGCGGCTGCAGACGCTGCTGGCGCAGGGCCCCGACGCGCAGGCCGAGCTCGACGCGCTGCTCGCCGACCCGCGGCTGAGCGGGGGGATGATCGTGCGCTTCGGGCTGGCCGCGCTGATCTCGGTGCCCTTCTGGCACGCGCCGCCGCTGGTGCTGTGGCAGGCGCAGGGGCTCGGGCAGGCGCTGTTCTCGAGCACGCTGGCGCTGTGGCGCTGCCGCGCGGCGTTCGCGGTGTACGCGCTCGCCTGGACCGGCCTGATCCTGGCGATCGGCCTGGCGGGCGTGCTGGTCTTCAGCCTGCTCGGCGCCGGGCAGCTGGCCGGGATCGCGGCGATGCCGGCGGCGCTGATCCTGTCGACCGTGTTCTACGTGTCGCTGCTGTTCACCTACGAGGGCTGCTTCAGCGAGGCCGCCACGCCGCCGGTTCAGCCGCCCGCGCCGGCCGGCTGAGCCGCGGCGCGCCGCTCGATCGGCGTCGGTCAGTCGATCGGCGTGAGCTTGGCCACGCCGAGCGCGAGCCACTTGGTGCCGTGGCGGCCGAACGCGACCTGCGCGCGCGCGTCGGCGCCGCGGCCTTCGAGGGTGAGCACCACGCCCTCGCCGAACTTGCCGTGGAACACCGCCTGGCCGGTGCGCAGCGCGTGGCCGCCGGCGAGCACCGGCGGCGGCTCGACGCGGCCGGCACCGACGATCGAGCCCAGCCCGCTGCCGCGCGCCCAGGCTTCCTGATAGACCTGCGCGTGGCCCGAGCCGAACGCGTCGCGGCGCGGCGCCAGCCACTTCAGCGACGCCTCGGGCAGCTCGTCGAGGAAGCGGCTCTTCACGTGGTAGCGCGTCTGCCCGTACAGGCGCCGCGTCTGGCTGAAGCTCAGCTGCAGCCGGCGGCGCGCGCGCGTGATCGCCACGTACATCAGCCGCCGCTCCTCCTCGAGCGCGTCGGCGTCGGCGAGCGCGTTGTCGTGCGGGAACAGGCCCTCCTCCAGCCCGGTGATGAACACCGCGTCGAACTCCAGCCCCTTGGCCGCGTGCACCGTCATCAACTGCACCGCGTCGGCGCCGGCCTGCGCCTGGTTGTCACCGGCCTCGAGCGCCGCGTGGGCCAGGAACGCGGCCAGCGGCGACACGATCTCGCCGGTGGGCGCTTCGGCGGCCCCCGCCGCCGGCGCCTGCTCGTCGACCGGCAGGCCGACCGCGTCGCGGCCGAAGCCCTCCTGCAGCACGAAGGACTCGGCCGCGTTGACCAGCTCCTGCAGGTTCTGGATGCGCTCGGCGCCTTCGCGCTCGCTTCGATAGAAGTCGATCAGCCCGCTCGCGTCCAGCACCTGGCCGATGATCTCGCGCAGCGTGCGCCCGGCGGTGGCCGCGCGCATCGCGTCGATCAGCGCGACGAACTCGGCCAGCTTGGCGCCGCCCTTGCCGGCTACCCCGCCGACGCTGCGCGCGAGGCTGCGGCCGGGCGCCGCGCCGGCGGCCCCGGGCGGCGCGGCGCGCGCCGCGTCCTGCAGCTGCTCGAGCGTGCGCGCGCCGATGCCGCGCGCCGGGAAGTTGACCACGCGCAGGAAGCTGGTGTCGTCGTCCGGGTTCTCGAGCAGCCGCAGGTAGGCCAGCGCGTGCTTGACCTCGGCGCGCTCGAAGAAGCGCAAACCGCCGTAGACCCGGTAGGGCACGCCGGCGTTGAACAGCACGCTCTCCAGCACGCGCGACTGCGCGTTGCTGCGGTACAGCCAGGCGATCTCGCTGCGCGGCGTGCCGGCGCGGTGCAGGCCTTCGGTCTGCTCGAGCAGCCACTGCGCCTCGGCGAAGTCGCTGCTGGCCTCGTACACGCGCAGCCGCTCGCCGGCGCCGGCGTCGGTGCGCAGCTGCTTGCCGAGGCGCCGCGCGTTGTGCGCGATCAGCGCGTTGGCGCTGTCCAGGATGTGACCGAAGGAGCGGTAGTTGCGCTCGAGCTTGATCACCCGCTGGACGCGGTACTCGCGCTCGAAGTCGGCCATGTTGCCGACCTTGGCGCCGCGGAACGCGTAGATGCTCTGGTCGTCGTCGCCGACCGCGAACACGCCCTGCCCCGGCAGCCCCGGCGGCGGGGCGAACAGCTTCAGCCACGCGTACTGCAGCCGGTTGGTGTCCTGGAACTCGTCGACCAGCAGGTGGCGAAAGCGCTGCTGGTAGTGCTGCCGCAGCGGCGCGTCGTCGCGCAGCAGCTCGTAGGCGCGCAGCATCAGCTCGGCGAAGTCGACCACGCCCTCGCGCTCGCACTGCTCGTCGTAGGCGCGGTAGACCTCGATCTGCCGGCGGGTGTGCTCGTCGCGGGCGGCGAGCTCGCCCGGGCGCTGGCCCTCCTCCTTCGCGTGCGCGATGAACCACGCGAGCTGCTTGGGCACATAGCGCTCCTCGTCCAGGTTCAGCGCGCGGATCACGCGGCGGACCGCGCCGACCTGGTCCTGCGCGTCCAGGATCTGGAAGGCCTGCGGCAGCCGCGCCGCCTTCCAGTGCACCCGCAGCAGGCGGTTGCACAGGCCGTGGAAGGTGCCGATCCACATGCCGCGCGTGTTCACCGGCAGCATCGCC
>CAZKCJ010000342.1:0-3010 GCA_964550885.1 uncultured Rubrivivax sp.
CGCCGGCGGCGCGGGCCGCGCGCACGCGAAGCCGCAAGCGGCGCGATACTGGCGCCGGCTGGCACCGTGCAGGAGGCTGCGATGCACTGCGAACCGCATCCGAAGGGCAACACTGGTGCGATTGGAGGTCGCGGCGCGGCCCACGCCGGCGCCGCGCTCGCGGTGGCGGCCGCGGTGGCGCTCGCGGCGTTCGGGCCTGCGCCTGCTGCCCGGGCGGCAGCGGCTGCCGGGGCGGCCGCTGCCGCGCCTGCTGTCGCCAGCGCCGCCAGCGCCGCCAGCGTCACCAAGGCGCCGCGACACCTCGGTGTCGCCGCCAAACCCTGGACCGGCGACTTCGACGCGATGCTCGCGCGCCGCATGATCCGCGTCGCGGTGCCGACCAGCCGCTCGCTGTACTTCGTCGACAAGGGGCGCGAGCGCGGGCTGGCGGCCGAACTGGTGCGCGACTTCGAGCGCTGGGTCAACAAGGAGCACGCGAAGCAGCTCGGCAAGCGACCGCTGACCGTGTACATCGTGCCGACAACGCGCGACGAGCTGCTGCCGGACCTGCTCGCGGGACTCGCCGACATCGCGGTCGGCAACCTGACCGTCACCGCCGAGCGCCACCAGCTGGTCGACTTCGTCGCGCCCGACGCGGCCTGGGCGAACGTCGAGATCCTGGTGACCGGCCCGTCGTCGGCGCCGATCGCAGCGGCCGAAGAGCTGTCGGGCCGCGACGTGCACGTACGCGCATCCTCGAGCTACCACGCGAGCCTGGTTGCGCTGAACGACAGGCTGCGCAAGGCCGGCAAGGCCCCGGCGAAGCTGGTGCTGGTGCCCGACGCGCTCGAGGACGAGGACATGCTCGAGATGGCCAACGCCGGGCTGATCGGCGCGATGGTCGTCGACGACTGGAAGGCCAGGCTGTGGGCGACGACGCTGCCGAAGATCGTGGTGCACGACGACATCGTGCTGCGCGCGGCGACGCCCAAGGGCTGGGCGATCCGCAAGGGCAGCCCCGAGCTCGCCGCGGTGCTCAACCGCTTCTACACCGGCTGGGTTAAGAGCTCGGGCGTGATCCCGTACCGGATGAAGCAGTACCTGCACAACGTCAAGGCGCTGAACAACGCCGCCGCGCGCGCCGACCAGCAGCGCTTCGAGGCGCTGATCGACCTGTTCGAGAAGTACGGCCAGCGCTACGGCTTCGACCCGCTGATGCTGGCTGCGCAGGGCTACCAGGAGTCCACGCTCGACCAGAACCGCAAGAGCCACGTCGGCGCGGTCGGCGTGATGCAGGTGATGCCGGCCACCGGCGCGGAGCTGAAGGTCGGCGACATCCGCCAGGCCGAGCCGAACATCCACGCCGGTGCGAAGTACATGGACCAGCTGATGAGCCGCTACTTCCAGGACGCGAAGTTCAGCGAGGCCAACCGCACGCTGTTCGCCTTCGCCAGCTACAACGCCGGGCCGGGCAACATCGCGAAGATGCGCACCGAGGCCACCAAACGCGGCCTGGACCCCGACAAGTGGTTCAACCACGTCGAGCTGGTCACGGCCGAGAAGATCGGCATCGAGACCACGACCTACGTGCGCAACATCTACAAGTACTACGTGTCGTACAAGCTCGCCACCGAGATCGCGCAGCAGCGTGAGGCGCTGAAGCAGCAGGCGGTGCCGGCGAAGAAGTGAGGCCAGTCGCGGCGGGCGCGTGGGCTGCCGCCCGCTGCAGTCGGCGGGCGGCAGCCCGGCCAGGGCGGCTGGCGGCGGGCGGCTCAGGCCTGCGGCGCCGGCCGCGGCGCGCCGCGCAGCCGCCCGCTCAGCCGCAACCCGTCGCGAAAGTTCAGCCCGATCAGCGCGAGGTTGAGCGCGCCGGCGGCCAGCTCCAGCGCCTGCACCGCGACGAAGGCGGCGCCGAACTCGCCCGCGGCCGCCCAGCGGTCGAGCAGCAGCGCGCTCGGCAGCAGCACCAGCAGGCCGTTGGCGGCGATCCAGGCCATGCGCTTGCGCTTCGCGCCCACCAGCCGGCCGCGGCGCGAGCGCGCGAGGAACGCGCCGCTGCCGCCGGTGGCGGCCAGCGCCGGGATCAGGATCCACAAGCCCGGCGTGACGATCCACGCCTTCAGCTGCGCGATCGCCGCCGGCGAGCCGAACAGCTCGACCAGCACGGTGGCGACGAAGAACACGGCAATGCACAGCGGCGCGACGACGCCGGCGGCGAGGTGGGCGAGACGGGGCATGGCGATTTCTCCTGGGCAGTGCGTTGCGATCGGCGACACTGTAGGCAGCGCGCCGCGGCGCGCATAGCCCGCGGCGGGCGACACACTGTCGGGCGGATGCCGACAATCGGCGGCGATCAGCAGGAGATCCGATGGACCGGTTCGACGCGATGCGCGCCTTCGTGCAGGTGGTGGACGCCGGCAGCTTCACCGGCGCGGCGCGCCAGCTGGACCGGCACAAGGCCACGCTCAGCCAGCAGGTGCAGCAGCTCGAGGCGCGGCTGGGCGTGCGGCTGCTCGCGCGCACCACGCGCGCGGTCGCGCCCACCGCCGAGGGTCTCGTCTACTACGAGCAGGCGGTCGCGATCCTGCAGCAGGTGGACGCAGCGGAGGCGCAGCTGCGCGGCGGCCGCGACCTGCCGGCGGGCCACCTGCGCGTGAACGTGCCGGTGGCGCTAGGGCAGCTGGTGTTCGCGCCGCAGATGCGCGCGTTCCTCGAGCGGCATCCGCGGCTGACGGTCGAGCTCGGCTGCAGCGACCGCGCGGTCGACCTGGTGCGCGAAGGCATCGACGTTGCGCTGCGCGGCGGCGAGTTGCCCGACTCGGGGCTCGCGGCGCGGCCGGTGGGTTCGCTGCGCTTCGTGCTGTGCGCGGCGCCGGCCTACATCGACCGCCACGGCCTGCCCGGCGACCCGGCCGAGCTCGCGCGCCACCACCAGGTCGGCTACCTGCTCGCGTCAACCGGCCGGCTGCGGTCGCTGCGGCTGCAGCGCGACGGCGTGGCCGTCGAGCACGAGCTGCCCGCGCGCTTCACC
>CAZKCJ010000343.1:0-3009 GCA_964550885.1 uncultured Rubrivivax sp.
CGAGGCCTGCCAGGGCGACGGCGTGATCAAGGTCGAGATGCACTTCCTGCCCGACCTGTACGTGCCCTGCGACAGCTGCCGCGGCGCGCGCTACAACCGCGAGACGCTCGAGATCGTCTACCGCGGCCTGAACATCACCGAGGTGCTGGACCTGACGGTGGAGGCCGCACACGCGCACTTCGCCGCGGTGCCGGCGATCGCGCGCAAGCTGCGCACGCTGCTCGACGTGGGCCTGGGCTACGTCAAGCTCGGGCAGAGCGCGACCACGCTGTCGGGCGGCGAGGCGCAGCGGGTGAAGCTGGCGCTGGAGCTGTCCAAGCGCGACACCGGGCGCACGCTGTACATCCTGGACGAGCCGACCACCGGGCTGCACTTCCACGACACCGCGCAGTTGCTCCAGGTGCTGCAGCAGTTGCGCGACGCCGGCAACACCATCGTCGTCATCGAGCACAACCTGGACGTGATCCGCAACGCCGATTGGCTGCTCGACCTCGGGCCCGAGGGCGGCGCCGGCGGCGGCGAGCTGCTGGTGGCCGGCCCGCCCGAGCAGGTGGCGGCCGACGCGGCGAGCGTTACCGGGCGCTTCCTCGCGCCGCACCTGCGGCGGGCACCGGCGCAAGCGGCCAGCGCCGCCTGAAGACCGCGGGCGGAAGGCGGGCCGGACGCGACCCGGGCGCCGCCGGCCGGGCCGCGGCGGCGGGCGCCGCACGCATGCCGGCCGAGCCGGCGCGCGCGCAGCGGCACGCGGCCACCGGCAGCCCGGTGGCCTGGTCGACGGGGGTTCGAACGGGCGGTGCCGGCCGCTGCCGGCACCGCCGGCATCACTTCAGGTGCGAGCTGATCAACTTGGTCATCTCGAACATCGACACCTGCGCCTTCTTGAAGATCTCCTTCAGCTTGGCGTCGGCGTTGATCATCCGCTTGTTGACCGCGTCCTGCAGGTTGTTCTTCTTGATGTAGTCCCACACCTTCTTGGTGACCTCGGTGCGCGGCAGCGCCTTGTCGCCGATGATCGCGGCCAGCGCGGCGCTGGGGGTCATCGCCTTCATGAACGCCGCGCTCGGCGCGCGCTTCTTCGCCGGGGCCTTCTTCGCGGCGGCCTTCTTGACGGGCGCCTTCTTCGCGGCGGCCTTCTTCGCCGGGGCCTTCTTGGCGGCGGCCTTCTTCGCCGGGGCCTTCTTCGCCGCCGCCTTCTTGGCCGGAGCCTTCTTGGCCGAAGCCTTCTTCGCGGGAGCCTTCTTTGCAGTTGCCATTGATCGTTTCTCCATCGGGTCTGATGTGGAACCGGCTGCCGCTGAGGTGTGATCCACCCTCGTATGAGACGACAAAACCGGCGGCGGCGATGTTAATGCGTCGCCCTCGCGCTGAGAAGCACGAATGCGCGCGCAGCGCGCGAAAGCACGGCGCCGCAGCGCGAGGTGTTGCGCCGGCGCTATGCTCGCGGCCCTATGAAGCTGATCGTGCGCTGGTTGCTGCAGGCCGCGGCGCTGCTGCTGGTGACCGAGCTGTACAGCGGCGTGGCGATCGCGAGCTTCGGCACCGCGCTGCTCGCGGCCTTCGTGATCGGGCTGTTCAACACGCTGGTGCGGCCGCTGCTGGTGCTGCTGACGCTGCCGATCACGCTGCTCACGCTCGGGCTGTTCCTGTTCGTGGTCAACGCCTGGATGTTCTGGGCGGCCGCATCGATGCTGCGCGGCTTCGACGTCGCCGGCTTCTGGCCGGCGCTGATCGGCTCGCTGCTGTACAGCCTGTGCGGGATGGTGATCGACGTGGCGATGGAGCGGCTGTTCCCGCCGCGCCAGCGGTACCTCTGAGCCGGCACGCCGCGGCGCCCGCGCGCCCCGCGATCCCGACACCGCACCGCGCGCCGCGGGGCGCGCTGCCCACGCGCCGGCCGTCTACGGCACCGGCGGCGTCGCCGGCAACCCGCGCGCGAGCAGCGCCAGCAGCTCGCGCTGCAGCGCGCGGTAGCGCCCGAGTTCGGCGTCGGCGCGCGCGCGGCAGGCCGCCGCCTGCGTGGCGTCGCCGGCCGCCGCATGGAGCTGCGCGAAGCGCAGGTGCGCGCAGGCCAGGTCGTCGGGCTCGACCCCGTCCAGCGGCTGCGCCTGCGCGCGCGCCAGCGTCGCCTGCGCGTCGTCGGCACGGCCCAGCTGCAGCCAGCACCAGGCCATGTCGGCCAGGCAGGGCAGCAGCATCCGCTCCATCCCGTGCGCGGCGGCGAGCTCCACGTGCTGGCGAAACAGCGCCAGCGCCTGCTCCCAGCGGCCGATCACCGTCAGCAGCTGCGCCTGCGGCAGCGGCTGGAACGGGCCCAGCTCGGTGATGCCGATGCCGGCCTCGTAGTGGCGCGCCGACTCGGCCTCGAGCAGCGCCAGCGCCGCGCGCTGCGCATCGACGCCGCCGAACACCGCCGCCATGCGCACGTTGTTGACGCGGAAGATCGTCAGGTTGTGCAGGATCGCGCTGACCGTCGCGTGGTCGCCGTCGACCAGCGCGTGCCTCCGCGCGGCGTCGTACCACGGGCGGGCCTGCTCGAAGCAGTCGGCGTAGTGGTGGGCGTCGGCGACCACCAGGCACACGCGCGCGTGCACCGCGTGGTGCTCGGGCGCGGCCAGCTGCAGCGCCTGCGCCGCGTGCCCGACCATCGGCTGGAACCGGCTGGCGTTGAAGTCCAGGTGCGCGAGCCAGGCGGCGCACAGCGCCTGCAGCTCGGCGTGGCCGATCGCGCGCGCCAGCAGCAGCGCGCGCTCCAGCCGGTCCTGCGCCTGCGGACCCGGGTGGTCGTAGGCGCCGCTCACCGCCTCGGCCAGGTTGACCCAGGCGGTGACCTCGGCCTGCGGCGCCGCGCCGAAGGCCTCGCGGATCGCCGCGAGCTCGTCGCGGGCCTCGGCGTGGCGGCCCAGCCGCGCCCACTGCAGCGCGCGCCGCGCACGCAGGCAGGCGCCGCGCACCGGGTCGGCTTCGGTCGCGAGCGCGGCGTCGAGCTGGCGCAGCAGCCGCGAGGCCATC
>CAZKCJ010000344.1:0-3002 GCA_964550885.1 uncultured Rubrivivax sp.
AGCTACGAGGGGGTCATTGTCAATGTTGCGTTCCACACGAAACGACGAGGGGCCGCCAGCTCCCACTCCGGCTCGGCCGGCAGCCGCCGGCCGGCCCAGGCGCACCAGGCCTGCGCCTCGTGCCGGCTGACGTGCACCGCCGCCTGCGCCGCGCCGACGCGCTGCAGCTGGCCCAGCCGCTGCACCAGCACGCCCTCGCGCAGCTGCTCGACGTAGCGCGGTGCGCGCCGCGCCTCGGCCTGCACCCAGGTCCAGCCTTCGCGCGTCCACCAGCGCGGCTCGTCGTAGCCGCCGTCGGCGGCGAACTCGGCGTAGCGGGCCCAGCTGACCGCCTGCGCGTCGATCTCGAACTCGTGCAGCGTCAGCTCGTGCGCCCAGCGCTCGTTGGCCGGCACCAGCCCGCCGGGCGGCGAGCCCTGCTCGAAGCGCTGCTCGCCGAACCACAGCGGCTCGCGCGGCGCGCGCGCCGGGCGCGGCCGCCACGGCGCGTCGCCCGCCGGCAGCCCCAGCGCCTGCGCGGCGGCGGCCAGCGCCTCGTGGATCTGGTCCTCGCGCCGCAGCACCAGCCGGAAGCCGTAGAGCGCGGCATCGTCATCGCCGGCGCCGGCCAGCAGGTCGGTGGTCGCCTCCAGCGTGTCGGCCAGGTACTGGCGCAGCACCGCCGGCTCCGGCAGCGCCAGCCGCCAGCGCTGCAGCCGATCGTGCACCGAGGGGTCGAAGGCGTCAGCGGCGGCACCGAGGATCGAGCCCAGCCGCGGCGCGCCGCGCTCGGCCGCCTCGCCGCGGCCGCGCTGCACGTGGCGCGCAACCCAGTACTCCTGGAACCAGGCCGCGTGCCCGACCAGCCACAGCGGTGGGTCGACCAGCGCGCTGCTGGGCAGCCCGGGCAGCGCCGGCTCGAACGCCGCGAGCCAGCGCAGCGTGTGGTTGCGCGCGTCGATCAGCGCGAGCGACAGCAGCTCGGCGCCGGCGCGGCGCATGCGCAGCGGGTCGTCGAGCGCGGCTGCGGTCGCGTACACCGGCGGCGCGCGTCAACGTTCGATGCAGGCGCAGGCGCTGTGGTCGTGGCGACGCTCGCCTGCCTGCGGCAGATGAGCCGTCGCCGCAGCCGCTTGGGGTGCGCGCAGCGCACCCGCCGCTTCGCTGCGCCTACGCGCGGTCGATCCGCGCATAGGCCGAGTGGTTGTGGATCGACTCGAAGTTCTCGACCTCGACCTGGTAGCGGCCGATGCGCGCGTCGCGGTTCAGCGCGAGCGCGACGTCGCGCACCAGGTCCTCGACGAACTTCGGGTTCTCGTACGCGCGCTCGGTCACCCACTTCTCGTCGACGCGCTTGAGCATCGGCCACAGCTCGCTCGAGGCCTGGTCCTCGGCGAAGCGCACCAGCTCGTGCCAGCCGACCGGCTGCAGCAGCTCGACCCGGATCCGCACCCGCGCGCGCTGGTTGTGCGCGCCGTAGTCGGCGATCTCCTTCGAGCACGGGCACAGGCTCTTCACCGGCACGCCGACCTCGGCCCAGATCCGGCTCGCGCCGTCGGCGCCGGTCTCGGCGATCCACGCGCCCTCGTAGTCGAGCAGGCTGGCCAGCCCCGACACCGGCGCGCGCTTGCGCAGGAAGAAGTCGAAGCGGGCCTCGATCCGGCCGGCGGCCGCGCCCAGCCGCTCGAGCATCTGCGCGTGCTGGCGGCGCAGCGCGGCCGCGTCCAGCGGCTCGGCGAGCGCGTCCAGCCACGCGATGAAACGCGACATGTGCGTGCCCTTGCTCTCGGCCGGCAGCGCGACGTCCAGGTCCCACACCGCGGTCACGCCCTGGACCGCGCCGGCGACCCGCAGCTGCAGCGGCCAGCGCACGCCGCGCACGCCCACCCGCTGGATCGCGAGGTGCCGCTCGTCGCGCTCGCTCTGGGTGTCGGGGATGTGCAGCAGGTCGGTCAGTGGGCCCATCGGCGCTCCGGGGGTGGCGCCGCACCCGCACCGCGGCGCTGCCCGGCCGGCCGCGGCGACCCGGTGGCCAGCGGGAGGCGCAGCGATCGCGCCGCGGTCGGCAGCGTGCGCGGCGGTCGGCCGGCAACCCGGCGCGGGCACGCGTGTACCGGCCCGAGCATCGCACCCGGGCGCAATCCGCGCCGACGAAGGGCCATGTGCGCGCCGCGCTCCGACCGGGCGGATCAGCTGGCCGCGACCGGCCGCAGCGCGCGCACGCGCGCGCCGAAGCGCTGCTGCACCGCACGCAGGATGCCCTGCGCGTCCAGCCCGCACTGCGCGAGCAGCAGCACCGGGTCGCCGTGCTCGACGAAGTGGTCGGGCAGACCCAGTTGCAGCAGCGGCATCGCCAGGCCGTGCGCGGCCAGGCACTCGGCGACCGCGCTGCCGGCGCCGCCCATCACGCTGCCCTCTTCGACCGTGACCAGCGCCTCGTGCGTGCGCGCCGCCTGCAGCACCGCGTCGGCGTCCAGCGGCTTGACGAAGCGCATGTTGAACACGCTCGCGTCGAGCGTGTCGGCGGCCTGCAGCGCCGGGTACAGCAGCGTGCCGAAGGCGAGGATCGCGACCCGCGGGCCGCCGGCCGCGCTGGCGCGCGTGGTCTGCCGGCGCTGCTCGGCCTTGCCCCAGGGCAGCTCGTCCAGCGCCGGGTCGACCGCCGCGCCGACGCCGGCACCGCGCGGGTAGCGCACCGCCACCGGGTGGTCCTGGCGGAACGCAGTGGTCAGCGCACGCCGGCACTCGGCTTCATCGGCGGGCGCGATCAGGCTGAGGTTGGGCACGCAGCGGATGAACGCGATGTCGAAGGCGCCGCAGTGGGTCGCACCGTCGGCGCCGACGATGCCGGCGCGGTCCAGCGCGAACACCACCGGCAGGTTCTGCAGCGCGACGTCGTGGACCAGCTGGTCATAGGCGCGCTGCAGGAAGGTGCTGTAGATCGCGACCACCGGCTTGATCCCCTCGCAGGCCAGCCCGGCGGCGAAGGTCACCGCGTGCTGCTCGGCGATGCCGACGTCGTA
>CAZKCJ010000345.1:0-2971 GCA_964550885.1 uncultured Rubrivivax sp.
ACCAGCAGCCGGCCGCGGACCCGATGGACGACCCGATTCCCACGCTCGAAGCGCGCCCGCAGGCGCATGTGCACCTGATCGGCGGCGAGAAGGGCGGCGTCGGCAAGTCGATGGTCGCGCGGCTGCTCGCGCAGTACCTGATCGACCACGAGATCGCCTTCGTCGGCTTCGACACCGACCGCTCGCACGGCGCGCTGCTGCGCTTCTACGCCGGCTACGCGTCGCCGGCGCTGATCGACCGCTACGAGGCGCTGGACCTGATCATCGAGTCGTGCATCGACCAGCCGGGGCGCCGCGTGCTGGTCGACCTGGCGGCGCAGACCCACGAGCCGCTGGCGCGCTGGATGGACGAGTCGGGCGTGCTCGACCTGGCCGACGTGTCGGGCGTGGCGATGCACTACTGGCACGTGATGGACAACGGCCGCGACTCGGTCGACCTGCTGAAGAAGCTGCTCGACCGCTTCGGCCGCCGCCTGGCCTACGTGCTGGTGCGCAACCAGCTGCGCGGCGACGACTTCGCGCTGCTGAACCAGTCGGGCGAGCTCGCGCGCGCCGCCGAGCTGGGCGCGCGGGTGATCGACCTGAAGCGGCTGCACGATGGCGTGGTGCAGAAGATCGACGCCGCCAACGCGAGCTTCTGGGCGGCGAAAAACGCCGCCAGCCAGGGTGGCGCCGGCCTGGGGCTGATGGAGCGGCAGCGGCTGAAGCTGTGGCTCGCGCACGCCTACGCCGAGATCGAGCGCGTCGGCGTGTAGCGCGCCGCGACCGCGGCGCCGCTGCCGGGGGCCGAGTCGCCGCCAGCGGCAGCGCCGTGCGACCGCGCCGCAGCGCTGCGCAGCCGCGGCGTGGCACGAACGACACGAACGACACGAACGGCACGCACGGCGCGCAGCACGCACGGCGGTCAGCGCGAGCCGCCGTCGCCGCGGCCGCGGCGCAGCAGCAGCCGCCGCACCGCCCCCAGCCAGCGCAGCACGCCGAACGACAGCTGCACCTTCTCGTGGCCCACCGGCTGGTCGGCGGGCGCGCTGAACCAGGCCGCCTTCGGATAGGCCAGGTGCTGCGCCGGGTACACGCTGCGGTGGCCGATCATCAAGTAGGCGGCCACGCAGGCACCGGCCACGTACAGCGTGGAGCCGCCGCCGAACAGCTCGATGCCCATCAGCACCGCGGCGATCGGCGTGTTCGACGCCGACGCGACCACCGCCACCAGCCCGACCGCCGCACCCTGCGCCGGCGCCAGCCCCAGCCACGGCGCGAAGGCCCCGCCGGCGACCGCGCCGATCACGAACTGCGGCGTGACGATGCCGCCGTAGAAGCCCGAACCCAGCGTCACCGCGACCAGCAGCGTCTTCCACAGGAAGCCGAGGTAGGGCATCGGCTCGCCCTGCAGCGCGCGCTCCATCACCGGCAGGCTCAGGCCCAGGTACTCGCTGGGCAGCAGCGCCGCCAGCAGCGCCAGCACCGCGCCGCCGGCCAGCGGCAGCAGCGGCGGCCACAGCTGCCAGCGTGTGCGCAGCGCGTCGAAGCCGCGCCGCACCAGGTGCAGCGCCTCGACGAACCAGGAGGCGATCAGCCCGCACAGCACGCCGATCAGCACCGTCTTCAGGAACAGCAGCTCGGTGAAGCGCGCGTCGAAGGCGATCGCGTACGCCGGATAGGGCACGCCCCAGAAGCGGCTGACGACGTAGGCGGTGACCCCGGCGACGATGCCCGGGAACAGGAAGTCGTGGCGGATGCGTCCGATCGCCAGCATCTCGACGCCGTAGATCGCACCGGCGATCGGCGTTCCGAAAACACTGGCGAAGCCGGCGCTCACACCGCAAGCAACCAAGCGTTTGCGCAGCTCGGCGTTCAACCGCAGCCCGTGCCCGAGGGCCGCCGCGAGGCCGGCGCCGAGCTGCGAGCAGGGCCCCTCCTTGCCCGCCGAGCCGCCGCAGCCGAGCGTGATCAGCGCCGCCAGCGGCTTGACCCAGATCGTCGTCAGCGGCAGGCGGCCCTTCTGCTCGTTGACCGCGACGATCGGCTCGTCGCTCAGCCCGCTGCGGTCCAGCCGCAGCGCGTAGTGCAGCAGCAGCCCGTTGGCCAGCCCGCCGGCGACCAGCAGCGCCGCCTGCAGCCCCCACGGCGCAGCGTACAGCCGGCCCTCGGTCGCGAACAGCAAGCGCAGGAACAGGCTGCAGGCGGTGCCGACGACCGCGCCGGTGGTGATCGCCAGCACCAGCCACAGCGCGATCGTCGCCAGCATCACCAGCGGTTCGGCGGGGTGCAGGCGGCGCATGGCGGGCAGGGCAGCGGTTGGGCGGCGGGCCTCGGGGCGGGGCTGCGGGCGTGGCGGCGCGCGGCGCGCGGCCCGCGGCTCGTCGCGGCGGCCGGATTGTCGGGTGCGCGCTGCGGGCGCGGCTCAGCCGATGGCTTCGGCCGGCGGCACGCCGCCCTGCTCGAGCGCCAGCAGCCAGCGCTTGCGCGGCATGCCGCCGCCGTAGCCGGTCAGGCTGTGGTCGGCGCCGAGCACGCGGTGGCAGGGCACGATCAGATAGACCTTGTTCTGCCCGATCGCTGCGCCCACCGCCCGCACCGCAGTGGGCCGGCCGAGCTGCCGCGCCACCGCGGTGTAGCTGCTGGTCTGGCCGTAGCGCAGGGTCAGCAGCGCTTGCCACACCTGCAGCTGGAACGGCGTGCCGACCAGATCCAGCGGCACCTCGAAAACCCGCAGCTTTCCGTTGAAGTAAGCACTCAACTCGCTGCCGAGCTGCCGGGTCACCGCACTGCTGCCTGGCTCGGCCGGACCGCCGCGCGATCGCTCGACCTGGGCCCACTCGCGCGCCAGGTAGCGGGTGCCGCTGCGAAAGCCCAGCAGGCACAGGCCCTGCGGTGACACCAGCGCGCTCAGCTCGCCCAGCGGCGTCGGGTAGCTGCGGGTGATCAGCGTCATCGGGCCGCTCCGGGCCGGGGCGCGGGCACCGGCCGC
>CAZKCJ010000346.1:0-2971 GCA_964550885.1 uncultured Rubrivivax sp.
CGGCGATCTCGGGCGCGTCCAGCGCGCTGCGCCCGGCGGCACGCGCCAGGTGGTCGGCCTCGGCGAGCAGGTCGACCAGCAGCCGCAGCTGCGCGCTGATGCGCTGCGCGTCGCCAGCGCGGCGCGCGCCGTGGTCGATCAGCCGCGCCAGCGCCGCGTCGCTGGGCGCGAGCAGCCCCTGCGCCTGCGCCTGCGCGCGCAGCGACGCCGCCAGCGCGCGCTGGGTCGGCGCATCGCGCGGCAGGTCGTCGTCCAGGTCGGCGACCACGCGGAACAGCTCGCCGAACTCCGGGTCGCCGTCCTGCAGCATCCGGCCGAGCGCGCGGTCCCCGAACAGCACCACCTTCAGGTCCAGCGGGATCGGCTGCGGCTCGAGCGGCACCGTCGACACCATGCTGTACATCTCGGCCATCGACTCGATCCGGATCTGCCCGGCGAGCAGCGCGCGCTTCAGCGCGCTCCACGCGAACGGCTGGGTCAGCAGCTTGACCGCGTCGACCAGCAGGTAGCCGCCGTTGGCCCGGTGCAGCAGCCCGGCCTTGATGTGGCGGAAGTCGGTGACCAGCATGCCGAAGCGCGCGCTGTGGTCGACCCGCCCGACCAGGTTCTGGTACGAGGGCAGGTCGGCGTCGACCACCGGCGCGCGGTCGCTGCCGCCGGCGTCGACCACGAGATTGACCTCGAAGCGGCCGAGCGCGTCGGCGCGCACCAGCGCCGCGTTCGGGTCGCCGTCCTCGCCCGCGCGGAAGGCGTCGGCGTTGTCGATCACCGCCGCGCGCACCGCGTCCAGGTACTGCGCGACCGGCGCGAGCTCGGCGTAGCGCGGGCGCAGCTCGGCGAACGCGTGGTCCACCGCCAGCTCGGTGGTCGAGCGGTTCAGCGCGCGCAGCCGGTCGGCGTGCTCCTTGCGCAGCCGCATCGACTCGCGCAGCGCCTGCACCAGCTGCTCCTGCAGCTGCGCCATCGCCTGCTGCAGCCGGCTGCGCTCGGCCGGCGGCAGCGCGTCGAAATCGGGCGGCGCCATCACCTCGTCGCCCTTGCGCGGCGCGAAGGTGAAGCCCACCGGCGTGCGCACCATCACCAGCCCCTGCGCCTGCGCGGTGGCGCTGACCTCGAGCAGCCCGCGCTCGACGCGCTCCTTGAAGGCCGCGTTCAGCCGCTCCTGCTCGGCCGCGTACTCCTCCGACTCGAAGGCCGCCGGGATCGTGCTGCGCAGCTCGTCGACCAGCGCGCGCAGGTCGGCGCGCAGCTGCGCGCCGCGCCCGGCGGCCAGCTGCAGCGCGATCGGGCGGTGCGGCGCGGCGAAGTCGTGCACGTACACCCAGTCGCTGCGCGGGCTGCAGCCCTGGCCGATGCGCGCGTCGATCACGCTGCGCACCAGCCGGTGGCGGCCCGAGCCGGGCGGGCCCATCACGTACAGGTGGTAGCCGGCGCGGCACATGCCGATCGCGAACTCGGCCGCGGCGCGGGCGCGCGCCTGGCCGACCAGGCCGGCGGCGTCGGCAGGGGCGCCGTCGCTCGCGAGCTGCGCCGGGTCGCAGCGGGCGGCCAGGGCGTCGGCGGGCAGCGATCGGGCGGGCATCGGCGAAGTCTCGGCTCGCGGCGCATCGCCGGGCGGCGGCGCCGCGTGCGGGGATCCTAGTTCATCGCCGCCGCCCGCGGCCGCCGCCGGGCCAGCCGCCCCTGCGGCCGGCGGGGCCCGCGCTGCCACCCGGCGTCGCCGCCTGGCGTCGGCTCGGGCACGCGGCGCCGCGGCTCAGGGCAGCAGCGCGGCGCCGTTGCGCGCCTTCAGCTCCCACACCCAGGCCGGCGGCGCGTTGCCCCAGACCGCGCCCAGGCGGCGCCAATGCAGCTGCGCCGCGTGGCGCAGCGCGAAGGGCTCGCGCGGCAGGTAGCTGTACTGCAGCAGCCGGCAGTCGGGCCGCGCGCACAGCAGCCGCTCGATCGCCAGGCTGCTGCGCTGGCGTAGCCGCGGCGGCAGCGAGCGAAAGGGCAGCGACGACACCAGCACCAGCCCCGGCGGCGCGTCGGCGGCCTCGGCCAGCACCCGATGGGCGGTGGCCTCGCGGACCTCGACGCCGGGAAAGCGCCGGCGCAGGTGGCGCGCCAGCCGCGGCTCCATCTCGACCGCGATCAGCGGCACCTGTGGGTGCTGGCGGCGCAGCGCCGCGGTGATCGCGCCGGTGCCGGCGCCCAGCTCGATCAGCGCCGCGCAGCCGGCGGCCGAGTCGGCCATCGCATCGGCCAGCCGCTGCGACGACGGCAGCACCGCGCCGACCGTGCGCCGGCGCAGCAGCGCCAGCGACATGAAGGCCGCGGCCGCATCGCCGGCGTCACGGCCATCCCCGAGCTCGCCGGCATGCTGCTTCATCGTGGCCGCGAGCGTAGCAGGCCCGCGGCCCGCCTCCCAGCCCGCGGCCATCGGCCCTGCCGGCGACCCGGCCGGCTCGCGCTATCGTCCGGCCGTGCCCGCGCCCCAGCCCGACCGTCGATGCTGCTGCAGGTGAGCGACCTGCGGGTCACGCTGCCCACCGCCCGTGGCCCGGCGGCGGCGCTGCGCGAGGTGTCGTTCGCGCTGCAGCGCGGCGACACCGTCGGCCTGATCGGCGAGTCGGGCTGCGGCAAGAGCATCACCGCGCTGGCGCTGATGGGGCTGTTGCCCGAGGGCGCGCAGGTGGCCGGCTCGATCCGCTTCGACGGCCGCGAGCTGACGACGCTCGGCGAGGACGCGCTGTGCGCGCTGCGCGGCGCGCGCATCGGCATGGTCTTCCAGGAGCCGATGACCGCGCTGAACCCGCTGCACACCATCGGCCGCCAGATCGCCGAGCCGCTGCGGCTGCACCGCGGGCTGTCGGCGGCGGCCGCGCGCGCCGAGGCGCTGCGCCTGCTCGAGCGGGTGCAGCTGCCCGAAGCCAAGCGCCGGCTCGACGCCTGGCCGCATCAGCTGTCGGGCGGCCAGCGCCAGCGGGTG
>CAZKCJ010000347.1:0-2954 GCA_964550885.1 uncultured Rubrivivax sp.
CGTGCCGCAGCGCGGCTCAATCGGGCGCGTAGCGCTCTCACCCAAGAGGTGAGGGCTGTCGTGGGCTTGAAAGTCACTATTCATGCGGTCTTGCCAGCGGCACAAAGCGTTCAACTGCCGGAAGTAGGGTCAGTAGCAGTCGCAGCGTCTGCTCCAGCCGCGGCGTCAGCGCCAGCCGCTGCGGCCGCATCAGGCGCAGGCGGCGACCACCTGCGCGACCGCGGCGGTGAGCCGGCGCGCGTAGCCCAGGTGCAGGAACTCGTTCGGCCCGTGCGCGTTGCTCTGCGGGCCGAGCACGCCGCAGACCATCATCTGCGCCGCCGGGAAGCCTCGCTGCAGCATGCCCATCAGCGGAATCGTCCCGCCCTGGCCGATGTAGCCCAGCGGCGCGCCGAAGTGCGCGGTCGAGGCCGCGTCCAGGGCGCGCTGAAGCCACGGCGCCAGCGCCGGCGCGTCCCAGCCGTCGGCGCTGCTGTCCAGCCGGAAGCTCAGCTTCGCGTTGTACGGCGGGCGCTCCTCGAGCAGGGCCTGCAGCCGCTGCGCGGCGTCGGCGGCATCGACCGGCGGCGGCAGCCGCAGGCTGAGCTTGAACGCCGTGGCCGGCCGCAGCACGTTGCCGGCACTGGCCAGGTCGGGCAGGCCGCCGGCGCCGGTCACGCTCAGCGCCGGCCGCCAAGTGCGGTTCAGCAGCAGCTGCGCCGGGTCGGTGGTCACCGGCAGCACTGCGCCGCCGTCAGCGCCGCAGGCCCACGGCAGCCGCCGGTACAGCTGCTCGCCCAGCACCGCCGCGGTCGCGCGCGCCTGCTCGGCGCGCAGCGCCGGAATCGCGCAGTGGAAGGCCGGCGGCAGCAGCTCGCCGCTGGCCGCATCCTCGAGCCGATCGAGCAGGTGGCGCAGGATGCGAAAGCTCGACGGCACCACGCCGCTGGCGTCGCCCGAGTGCAGGCCTTCGCGCAGCACCTCGACCTGCAGCACGCCGCTGACCAGCCCGCGCAGGCTGGTGGTCAGCCACAGCTGCTCGTAGTTGCCGGCGCCGCTGTCCAGGCACACCACCAGGGCGACCTCGCCCAGCCGCGCGCGCAGCGCGTCGAGGTAGGCGGGCAGGTCGGGCGAGCCGCTCTCCTCGCTGGTCTCGATCAGGCCGACGCAGCGCGGCCGCGGCAGGCCCAGCGCGTCGATCGCCTCGATCGCGGTGATCGCCGCGTAGGCCGCGTAGCCGTCGTCGGCACCGCCGCGGCCGTAGAGCTTGCCGTCCTCGACCTTCGGCGTCCACGGCCCGAGGCCGGCGCGCCAGCCGTTGAACTCGGGCTGCTTGTCCAGGTGGCCGTAGAACACCACCGTGCGCTCGCCGGCGGCCGCCGTGCGCTGCGCTGCGTCACCGCCGCCGACCGCGACCGCCGGCCGATCGACCTCAACAGTCGGCGCGCGCCCGGCGCTGGCCGGCACTTCGAAGTACAGCAGCGGCGTGCGGCCTTCGAGCCGCACGACTTCGAGCTGCAGGCCGGCGATGCGGCGCGCGTCGATCCAGCTCGCGGCGTCGCGCACCACCCGCTCCAGGTGGCCGTGCGCCTGCCAGTCGGGGTCGAACATCGGGCTCTTCGCCGGCACCCGGATGTAGTCGATCAGCGCGGGCAGGATGCGCTCCTCCCAGGCCTGATCGACAAAGCTGCCGAGCGCGGTCGAGTGCGCGGCGGTGACAACGGGCATTTGATCCGGAGAGTTCATCGTCTGCATCTTGCTGGGCGTCAGGTCGAGCCTTCATCGAAGTAGTCGCCGTCGATCTTCGGCACCTTCAGCGAGCGCGTGGACACCCCGACGTCGTGGTCCAGCATCAGCATCGCCAGTTGTGCGCCGTCGATGAGTACGATCTTCTCGACCGACTGGGCGAAGTCGAGGGCTTGCTGGGTGTAGCGCGAGGTCGTGATGAACACGCCCTTGTGGGCGCGCTGCCCTGCGAGTGCGCCGTAGAACGCCTGCACCTCCGGCCGACCGACGACGCTCTGCCAGCGCTTGGCCTGTACGTAGACCTTCTCCAGCCCCAGTTTGTCGAGCGAGATGACGCCGTCGATGCCGCCGTCGCCGGCCCCACCCACGCGCTGCAGGTCCGAGCGGCTGGTGCCATAACCCAGCCGGTGCAGCAGGTCGAGCACGATCGATTCGAAGAACGTCGGCGATACGTTTGCCAGTGCTTCCAGCAGTTCGTCGGCGACCGCGCGCCGGATCTGCACGAGTGCCTGCTCAAGCCGGTCGTCCGGGCTCTGGCTCGGCTCCGCGTGGTCGTCCGCGGCAGCGTCCACCGCAGACTGCACCGTGTCGTCGGCCACCGGGCGCAACCGCACGTCGAGGAAGTCGAAGCTCAGCTTGCGCAGCTCGTCCGGCGTCAGCGGCGCGGGATGTGCGCGCACGAACTCGTGCCCCTGCGCGGTCAGCTTCCAGATGCCGCGGCGTGGGCTGGACGACAGGCCAGCGCGCTTCAGCCGGTCGTGTGCCCACCCGACGCGGTTGCGGTAGATCGCCATGGTCCCGCTCGGCAGCAGCAGCTGCCGCTCCTGCGGCGTGACTGCGAGCGCGTCGGCAGCGGCATCCTGCGCCAGCCGCGTCGCTGCGCCGTCGGGTTGCGTCGCCAGGAACCGCAGCAGCGGCTCGATGAACCGGTCGTAGGTCGGTATCGCCATCGCGGTGGATCGACGGGGGCTTGTGGTTCTGCAGTCCGGTTCGAATGACTCGATGCGTCGCGCGGGGCTATTGTCCCGCGGGCAACTCCAGGCGGTCGAGCCACTCGCCGAGTACGGCAAACACCTGCTCGCGCTCGGGCTCGTTGAAGATCTCGTGCGCGAGGCCCGGGAACGCATGCGCGGTCACGGCCGTGGCCGGCGCGGCGGCGGCGAAGGCGGCGCTGCCGGCGGGGGCGACGCAGCGGTCGGCGCCGGCCCACAGCAGCAGCGTTGGCACCT
>CAZKCJ010000348.1:0-2945 GCA_964550885.1 uncultured Rubrivivax sp.
CTGCGCGACGGCGCGCCGGTGCAGCCCGGGGAGCTGGTGCTCGCGCTGGACAACCCGACGCTGGCCGCGCAGATCGGCGCGCAGCTCGCGCGCACGCAGGCGGCGCAGGTCCGCTACGACGCGGCCTACGCCGCCGGGCCGGTCGAGCTCGAGCGCCAGGCGGTGCTGCTGCGGCACGAGCAGAACGCGCTCGCCGACCTGCAGGCGCGCGCGCAGCAGCTGCAGCTGCGCGCCGCGTCGGCCGGCCGGCTGTGGCTGGGCCGCGGCGACGACCTGATCGGCGTGTTCGCGCAGCAGGGCGACCTGCTCGGCTACGTGATGCCCGACGCCGCGCCACGGGTGCGGGTGATCGTCGACCAGGCCGACGCCGCGCTGATCCGCAGTCAGACGCGCGCGATCGAGGTGCGCCTGCCCTTTGCCACCGACCGCAGCTGGCCGGTGCGGGTGCTGCGCGCGGTGCCCGCGGCCAGCCACGAGCTGCCGAGTGCGGCGCTGGGCCGCACCGGCGGCGGCGCGGCGGCGACCGACCCGCGCGACGACAGCGGTCGGCGCAGCGTCGAGACCTACTTCGAGCTGGAGCTGGGCCTGCCCGACGACTTCCCGTACCGGCTGGCCGGCGCGCGCGTGGGCGTGCGCTTCGAGCACCCGAGCCAGGCGCTGGCGCCGCGGATCTGGCTGGGCCTGCGGCGGCTGTTCCTGCGCCACTTCCAGACATGAGGCCGCGCCGGGCTGCAGCGGTCAGCGCCGCGCGCCGGCGGCGGCAAACGGCTGCGTCCAGCGCGCACGCGGTGCCTGGGCGGCGCCGGTCGCAGCGGTGAACGCGAGCGCCGCACCGACCTGGCCGCCGGCGCAGCTGCCGCTGGCGCCGCGCATCTTCCCCGAGCGCGCGGAGGTGGCCGGGCTGGCGCTCGACCGCTGGGCCGCAGGCTGGCTGGTCGCGGTCGACCCGCGCCGCGATCGGCCGCTGCGCCGCGCAGTCGCCGCGCAGGTGCAGGCGCTCGCCGCCGCCGCCGACGAGGCGGTCGACGCGGCGCTCGCGCGGGCGGCGCGCCGCGCCTTCATCGGCGGCGAGGCGCAGGCGCTGGCCACGGCGCTGGCCGCTGCCGTCGTCGGCGCGCAGCGCGCGCTCGGGCTGGCGGCGCACCCGCCGCAGGTCGACGCGGCGGCAGCGCTGCTGCGCGGCCGCATGGTCGAGCTCGACACCGGTGAAGGCAAGACGCTGACCGCCGCGCTCGCCGCCTGCGTGGCCGCGCGTGCCGGCGTGCCGGTGCACGTGATCACCGTCAACGACTACCTCGCGCAGCGCGACGCCGACACGATGGCGCCGCTGCTCGGCTACTTCGGGCTGGCGGTGGGCGTGATCCACGGCGGTGTGCCGCACCCGCAGCGCGCGGCTGCGTACCGCCAGCCGGTGGTCTACGCGACCAACAAGGACCTTGCGTTCGATTACCTGCGCGACCGGGTTGCCTGCACCGGCGTGCACAGCGCCGCGCAGTGGCGCGTGCGCCGGCTGCACCGGCCGCGGCGCGACGCGCCGCTGCGGCTGCGCGGGCTGCACTTCGCGATCGTCGACGAGGCCGACAGCGTGCTCGTCGACGAGGCGCGCACGCCGCTGATCCTGTCGGCGCAGCAGGGCGACGAGCAGCAGGCCGAGGCCTGGCGCGCGCTGCTCGAGCTGGCCGCGCTGCTCGAGCTCGGGCGCGACTTCCGGTTGAACGGCGAGCAGCGCGTGCCCGAGCTGCTGGCCGAGGGCCGGCGGCGGCTGGACGCGCTGGCGCCGGCCGACGCCGACGACTCGCCGCTGGCCGAGTTTTGGCGGGTCGAGTGGGTGCGCGAGCACTACCTCGCGCAGGCGCTGCGCGTGCTGCACACGCTGGTGCGCGACCAGCACTACGTGGTGCAGGACGGCAAGGTGGTGATCGTCGACGAGTTCACCGGCCGGCTGCTGCCCGACCGCAGCTGGGAGCAGGGGCTGCACCAGCTGGTCGAGGCGCGCGAGGGGGTCGCGATCAGCGGCCGCAACCGCACGCTCGCGCGGCTGACCTACCAGAGCCTGTTCAGCCGCTACCTGCGGCTGTCGGGCATGAGCGGCACGCTGCGCGAGGTGGCGCGCGAGACCGCGGCGGTCTATCGCGTGCGCACCCGCCGGATCGAGCCGCACCGGCCGTGCCTGCGCGTCGAGCTGCCGACGCGGCTGCTGCGCGACCGCGCGGCCAAGCACGCGGCGGTGCTTGACGAGGTGCGCGGCTGCGTCGAGCGCGGCCAGCCGGTGCTGGTGGGCACGCGCTCGGTGCACGCGTCGCAGGCGATCAGCGATGTGCTCGCCGCCGCCGGCATCGCGCACCGCGTGCTCAACGCGCTGCAGGACGCCGACGAGGCGGCGCTGGTCGCGGCGGCAGGGCAGGTCGGGGCGGTGACCGTGGCCACCAACATGGCCGGGCGCGGCACCGACATCCGGCTGGCCGACGGCGTGGCCGCGCTCGGCGGGCTGCACGTGGTGCTAACCGAGTGGCACGAATCGGCGCGCATCGACCGCCAGCTCTACGGCCGCTGCGCGCGCCAGGGCGACCCGGGCTCGTGCCGCGCGATCGTCGCGCTCGACGACGAGATCGTCGAGCGCTTCGCCGGGGCGCTCGCGCGCCGGCTCGCGCGCGCCTGGCCCGACGCGCTGCCGCCGCTGGCCGCGCGCTGGCTGCGGCGCTGGGTACAGCGGCGCGCCGAGGGCGCGAACGCCGCGCAGCGCCGCCAGACGATGCGCCAGCAGCGCACGCTGCACGACCAGCTGGCCTTCGCCGGCGTGCCGGAATAGGGTGGCCGCGCTGCGCTGACAGCGCGCGGCCCAGAGGTGCGACCGTCTGCGATGCCGCCGCCGGATCCCCGCGCCGGCGCGTTGAACCTAGAAACCGCAGTTGGCGTTGGTTATCCCGACGCCGCGAGCGCCGGCG
>CAZKCJ010000349.1:0-2943 GCA_964550885.1 uncultured Rubrivivax sp.
CCGCCCGCGGCACGTGATAGCCCTGCGAGACGACCAGCAGCTGGTCGACGCCGACTTGCATCGCACCGCGCTCGGCGACGTGGCGGTAGACGTCGGCGAAGGCGAGCTTCATCGCCTCGATCTGCAGGTGCATCGCCGCGGCGCTGCCCGCGGGCAGCGCGCGCAGCTCGAGGTGGCGCAGGATGCCCAGTGCGATCAGCGCGGCGATGCCCTGGCCGTTGGGCGGGATCTCGTGCAGCGTGCAGCCGCGGTAGGCGGTGGCAATCGGCTCGACCCACTCGGGGCGGTACGCGGCCAGGTCGGCCGCGGTGATCGCGCCGCCCTGCGCCTGCGCCTGGCGCGCCAGCGCCTGCGCAATCTCGCCGCCGTACAGCGCCGCGCCCCGGGTCTGCGCGATCGCGCGCAGGGCGCGCGCCGCGCCGGGCAGGCGGAACAGCTCGCCCACCGCCGGCGCGCGGCCGTTGGGCAGGAAGGTCTGCGCGAAGCCAGGCTGGCGCGTCAGCTCGGGCACCTGCGCGGCCAGCCGCCACTTCTCGCCGACCACCACCGGCACCACGTAGCCGCGCTCGGCGATCTCGATCGCCGGCGCCAGCAGGTCGGCGAAGGGCAGCCGGCCGAAGCGCTCGCTCAGCGCGACCCAGGCGGCGACCGCGCCGGGCACGGTCACGCTGTTCCAGCCGCGCTGCGGCGGCCGGCGCGCGCCCGCCTCGCCGTGGCGCGCGAAGTACAGCGGCGTCCACGCCGCCGGCGCCGGGCCGGAAGCGTTCAGCCCGTGCAGCCGCTGGCCGTCCCACAGGATGCAGAAGGCGTCCGAGCCCAGGCCGTTGCTGCAGGGCTCGACGATCGTCATGCACGCGGCCGCGGCGATCGCGGCGTCGACCGCGTTGCCGCCGGCGCCGAGCATGCGCAGCCCCGCCTGCGCGGCCAGCGGGTGCGAGGTGGCGACCACGTTGCGCGCGAACACCGGGTGGCGCGGGCTCAGGTACGGGTTGTTCCAGTCGAAGGTGGTGGACATGCGGCGGTGCGGGCGTGCAGGGTGTCGTCGATTGTGGGGCGAGCCGCGGCACGGCGGCACGGCGGCCCGGTGTCAGCCGGGCGGCGGATCGGCTGCGCGCCCACGCGCAACGGCGAGGCCGCGTGCGGCTGCCAAGCGCGGGGCGACCGCAGCCGCCTGCCCCGAGCGCAGCGCAGGCTGCCGGCGATCCCGGCCGCGGCCGGGCACGGCCGGCGGCGCGCACCGGCTGCGCACGCTTGGCGACGCGCGCCGGGTGCTCAGAACGGCGAGCCGCCGCCGCGCAGGTCCTCGGCGACGAAGCGCGTGACCTTCGGCGCCGCCGGCCCGCGGTGGAAGGCCAGGCGCCGCTCGCGCAGCCCGGCGTCGGCGGCAGTGAAGCGCTCGAGCCGCCGCAGGTGCTCGATCCAGGACTCGTCGACGAAGTACTCGATGTAGCGGCCCGGCACCGCGGTGTCGCGGAACAGGCCCCACGACAGCGCCCCCTGCTGCAGCCGCGCGCGCCGGGTCTTCTGCATCACCTCGGCGAAGGCCTCGGCCTGCGCCGGTTCGATCTGGTACTCCACCGTCACCATCACCGGCCCGTCGTCGGGCTGCACCGGCACCGCCGGCTCCGGCACGCTGCCGCCGCGGACCGGACTGAAGTCGGGGTCGACCCCGCCCTCCACGCTCAGGCGCCGCGTCAGCAGCCACAGCAGCACCCCGGCGATCGCCGCCGCCTCGACCGCGGTGCGCACGCTGGTCAGGCTGGCGACCTGGCCCCACAGGTACGAGCCGGCCGCGGCACCGCCCATCAGCGCCATCTGGTAGACCGACATGCCGCGCGCGCGCACCCAGTTGGGCAGCACCATCTGCGCGGCCAGCGTCAGCGAGTTGGCGGTCGAGATCCAGGCCATGCCGAGCACCGCGATCGCCGGCAGCGCCAGCCACAGCGTCGGCGCCCAGACCACCACCACCGACATCGCCGCGTGCACCACGGTGCCGACGACGACGAACTGGTTGCGGTCGAAGCGCTGCCGCCAGCGCGGGAAGTACATCGCCGCGACGATCGCGCCGCCGCCGATGCTGGCCAGCATCGCGGTGTAGGTGCCGGGCCCGGCGCCGTGCAACTCGCGCGCGACCAGCGGCAGCAGCGCCAGCAGCGCCGACGAGTGCAGGAAGAACGAGAAGATGCGCACCAGCACCACCTTCATCCGCGGCGACTGCAGCACGTGCTGCAGACCCACGCGCATCGCGCCGACGAAGCGCTCGCCGGGCAGCGTGCTGGTGCGCGGCTGCGAGCGCCAGCGCACGATCGTGGTGAAGGCGATCACCGCCAGCAGCGTGTTCAGCACGAACACCGTGCCGCTGCCGGCGGTGGCGATGATCGCGCCGGCGGTGACCGGGCCGACCACCCGCGACAGGTTCATCGAGATGCCGTTCAGCGCCAGCGCCTCGCCCAGCTGCGGGCGCGGCACCACCTCGGGCACGATCGCCGAGAACACCGGCCAGCGCATCGCCAGGCCGATGCCGTTGGCGAAGGTCAGCGCCAGCAGCAGCGGCGCGGTCAGCAGCCCGGTCAGCGACAGCAGCGCCAGCACCAGCGCGTTGCCCGCGACCCACAGCTGGGTGACCGCGAAGTAGCGCCGCCGGTCGATGATGTCGGCCAGCGCGCCGCTCGGCAGGCCGAGCAGGAACACCGGCAGCGTCGATGCGGTCTGCACCAGCGCGACCATCACCGGGCTCGTGCTCAGCGAGGTCATCACCCAGGCCGCGGTCACGTCGTTCATCCACATCGCGACGTTGGCGGCGAAGGTCGCCAGCCACAGGTTGCGGAAGACCGTGGTGCGAAAGGGTGCGAAGGTCGCGTTGCCGGTCAGGCGGCGCAGCGCGGCGGCGATGTGCATGGCGACGCGGTGGCGGGGCGGCGAGGGGGCGGCGGCCGGCGCGGC
>CAZKCJ010000350.1:0-2912 GCA_964550885.1 uncultured Rubrivivax sp.
GCCCGAGCGAGCGGGTGCAGCGCGGCGCCTTCGGCGCCTGCCTGATGGCCGAGCCACAGCTCGTGGCCGACTGCGTGCGCGCGATGCGCGACGCGGTCGCGATCCCGGTCACCGTCAAGCACCGCATCGGCATCGACCGCGTCGAGGCCTACGGCTTCGTGCGCGACTTCGTCGGCACCGTCGCCGCCGCCGGCTGCGAGGTGTTCATCGTGCACGCGCGCAACGCCTGGCTGCAGGGGTTGAGCCCGAAGCAGAACCGCGAGTTGCCGCCGCTGCGCCCGGAGCTGGTCCACCGGCTGAAGCGCGACTTCCCCGAGCTCACGATCGTGCTCAACGGCGGCGTCGCCGGCGACGCGGCGATCAGCGCGCACCTCGCGCAGGTCGACGGCGTGATGCTCGGCCGCGCCGCGCATCACGAGCCGTGGACGATGGCCGGCTGGGACCGCGCGTTCCTCGGCGGCAGCGAGCCGCCGCCGGCGCGCGACGCGGTCGAGGCCGCGTACGTCGCCTACCTGGAGCGCATCGCCGCGCAGGGCGTGGCCTGGCCGCAGGCCGCGCGCCACCTGCTCGGCCTGTGGCACGGCACGCCGGGCGCGCGCCGCTGGCGGCAGGCCTGGTCCGACCACCGGCTGAAGGCGCTGCCGGTCGCCGAGGTCGCGCGCCGCGCGGCGCAGGCGCGGCTGCAGCACCGGCCCCTGGGGGTGGCGGCGACAATCCCCGGTCCAACGCCAACGCCAACGCCATGAGCCAAGCCCAACCCGCAATCCTCGAGCCGCTGCCGCCGCTGGCGCGCTACCTGGAGTTCAACCTGGCCGCACCGGCCGACCCGTCCGCCGCGCTGCGCCGGCTCGCGCCGCTGGTCGACGGCCGCACGCTGGTGCTGGGCATCGGCGCGTCGCTGGTCGCGCAGCTCGGCCGCAGCGTGCCGGGGCTGCGCAGCCTGGCCTGCGCGACCGGCCCCGGGGTCGAGATCCCGGCGACGCCGGCGGCGCTGTGGTGCTGGCTGCGCGGCGAGGACCGCGGCGACTTCGTGCACGCGACCCGCGCGGTGGCGGCGGCGCTGGGCGACGGCTTCGTGCTCGAGCGCTGCCTCGACGCGTTCCGCTACCGCGGCGGGCTGGACCTGAGCGGCTACGAGGACGGCACCGAGAACCCGACCGGCGACGCCGCGGTCGCGGCTGCGGTGCTGCAGGGCGCGGGCGCCGGGCTCGACGGCTCGAGCTTCGTCGCGGTGCAGCAGTGGCGGCACGACTTCGCGCGGCTCGACGCGCTGTCGCTGGCGCAGCAGGACGCGACCATCGGCCGGCGCCGCAGCGACAACGTCGAGCTCGACGACGCGCCCGAATCGGCGCACGTGAAGCGCACCGCGCAGGAGAGCTTCGAGCCCGAGGCTTTCGTGCTGCGCCGCTCGATGCCCTGGGCCGACGCGCAGCACGGCGGGCTGGTGTTCGTCGCCTTCGGCCGCAGCTTCGACGCCTTCGAGGCGCAGCTGCGGCGGATGATCGGCGGCGAGGACGGCATCGTCGACGCGCTGTTCGGCTTCACCCGGCCGCTCAGCGGCGCGTACTACTGGTGCCCGCCGCTGCGCGACGGCCGGCTGGACCTGCGCGCGCTCGGCCTGTAGCGGCGACGCGGCGATGCTGGTCGACGGCCGGCCGATGCGCAGCCTGCGCGCGGCGCCGGCGCGCGACGCGGTCGAGGTGATCGACCAGCGCTGGCTGCCGCACGAGCTGCGCGTCGCCCGGCTGGCCGACGTGGCCGCGGTCGCGCAGGCGATCAGCGCGATGTGGGTGCGCGGGGCGCCGCTGATCGGCGCGACCGCCGCCTACGGGCTGGCGCTGCAGTGCCGCCGTGACCCCGGCGACGCGGCGCTGCAGGCGGCCGCGGCGACGCTCGCGGCGACGCGGCCGACCGCGGTCAACCTGCAGTGGGCGCTGCAGCGGCTGCTGCAGCGGCTGCTGCCGCTGCCGGCGGCAGCGCGCGCCGCGGTCGCGTGGCAGGAGGCCGACGCGATTGCCGAGGCCGACGTCGCCGCCAACGCGGCGATCGGCCGCAACGGCCTGCAGTGGCTGCGCGGACTCAGCCCGCGCGACGGCCGGCGCCTGAACCTGCTGACCCACTGCAACGCCGGCTGGCTGGCCACCGTCGACTGGGGCACTGCACTCGCGCCGGTGTACGCGGCGCAGGCCGCGGGGCTCGAGCTGCACGTGTGGGTCGACGAGACCCGGCCGCGCAACCAGGGTGCGAGCCTGAGCGCGTGGGAGCTGGCGCAGCAGCGCGTGCCGCACACGCTGGTCGCCGACAACGCCGGTGGCCACCTGATGCAGCGCGGGCTGGTCGATGCGGTGATCGTCGGCTGCGACCGCGTCGCCGCCAACGGCGACGTCTGCAACAAGATCGGCACCTACCTGAAGGCGCTGGCCGCGCGCGCGAGCAGCGTGCCCTTCCTGGTCGCGATGCCGGTGTCGACCCTGGACCTGCGGCTGTCCGACGGCGCGGCGATCCCGATCGAGGAGCGCGCCGCGCGCGAAGTCACCCATCTGCAGGGCCGCGCCCCCGACGGCCGCCTGGTCGAGGTGCAGCTCGCGCCCGACGGCTGCGCCGCTGCGAACCCGGCCTTCGACCTCACGCCGGCGGCGCTGGTGCCCGCGCTGATCACCGAGCACGGCGTGATCCGCGCCGAAGCCGACGCGCTGCGGCGGCTCGGGGGCGCAGCGTGAGCGCGGCGCGCGGCGCGCCGCGGCAGCCGCCGCCGGGGCAAGGTGGGGAAGCGCTGGGCACCGACCATCAGCTGCGCTCGCGGCGCGAGCTGCTGCGCGCGGTGCGCCAGCTCGATGCGAGCGGCCTGAACCGCGGCAGCAGCGGCAACGCGAGCCTGCGCTGTGCGCAGGCCGGCCGCAGCGGCATGCTGA
>CAZKCJ010000351.1:0-2908 GCA_964550885.1 uncultured Rubrivivax sp.
CCGTCGGCGCAGCGCTCGCCGCTGCAGCGGCGGCCGGAGCCTGCTTCGCGGTCGCCGCGCGCGGCGGCGCGCGCGTGCGCGGCGCGGCGCGTGCAGTGGCCGACTTGCCCGAGCGCAGCGCCTGCATCTGCATGGTGTGGGCCTATCGGTGACCGGCTAGCGCGCCGCGGGCGCTACCTACAGCTCCAGCGGCGCGGTGCGCCCGAGCTTGCGGTACTCGGCGCGCACGCCGTCGGCGACATGGTCGAAGCCGATCGCCACCTGCTGCGCGGCGGCCGCCGCGGCGGCGGCGAGCACCGCGTTGCGCACGTGGCCGCCGGCGAAGTCGGCCAGCGCGGCGAGCCGGTTCAGCTGCTGCGCGTCGAGCGCGTGCCGCTCGCCCAGATGCGCACACCACAGCGCGCGCCGCGCCTGCGCGTCGGGCGCGGCGAAGTCGACGATGAAGTCCAGCCGCCGCACGAACGCCGGGTCGAAGCGGCTGCGGCTGTTGCTGGTGAGCACGGCGATGCCACCGAACGACTCGATCCGTTGCAGCAGGTAGTTGGTCTGCGCGTTGGCGAAGCGGTCATTGGCGTTGGACACCTCGGTGCGCTTGCCAAACAGCGTGTCGGCTTCGTCGAACAGCAGCACCACGCCGGCGGCTTCGGCGCGCGTCAGCAGTTCGGCCAGGTTCTTCTCGGTTTCGCCGATCCACTTGCTGAGCATCGACGACAGGTCCACCCGGTAGATCGGCAGCTGCAGCCGGGCCGCCAGCCACTGCGCGGCGAGCGACTTGCCTGTCCCCGACGCGCCGGTGAACAACAGCCGCACGCCGGGCCCGGCGCGCGTGCGTGCTGCCGGCCCCAGCGCGTCCTGCAGTGCCTCGCGCTGCTCGCAGCGTTGCAGCACGCGTTGCAGTTCGGCACGCAGCGTGGCGCCCACCACCAGCGCGTCGTCGGGCACCGCATCGGGCAGCGCTTCGGCCAGCGCGTCGAGCGCACGGCACGCCGCGGTCATGCGCAGCGCCTGCGCGACCGGCGCGGCATCCGCTGCATTGTCGGCGGTGGCAAGGCCGGCCGCGTGCGCGGCGCCGGTGTTCGCGTGCGCGAGCAGCAACCGCGCCAGCTGCGCGGTTTCGGCCACCTGCGCCAGCGAGCCGAGCCCGCGCCGTGCCGCGGCGTCGGCGGCGGCGGTGTCGCCGAGGGCGGCGCGCCACACGCGCTGCCGCGCGGCGAGCGGTGCCGGCAGCACGCGCCACTCGGCGAGAACGCCGTCGTCGCGCCGCACGATCGCGTCGGGCGCGGCCAGCACCAGCAGCGGGCCGCGGCCGTGCCCCAGCCGCGGCAGCGTGCAGGTCTCCAGCGGCGCCGCGTCGAGCGTGAACACCGCCAGCCGCTGCGTCAGCGCCAGCCACAGGTCCGCTGCCGGCGGCAGTTCGGCGCCGAACCAGGCGACGCGCCGGCCCAGCCGTTGCGCCAGCGCCAGCGCCAGCGCGCGCGCTTCGCCGGGGTGCGCGCTGCGGATGGCGAGCGCGGCGTCGTCGTGTTCGGCCAGCCGCGCTGCCCAGGCGTCGAGGGCGGCGGTGTCGTACGTGACGGCGCTGCCGTCGGCGTGATCCGTGGCGTGTGCGTCAGCCGCCGCGCCGCGCGGCGCGTTCGCCGCGAGCGCGGCAGTGCCCGGCCAGTCGACGTCGATGCCGGCCAGCGCCGCAGCCAGCGGCCCCGGCAGCCGCAGCGTGCGCTCCACCAGCGGCCGCTCGTCGCCGTCGAGCACCAGTGCCCCGGTGCGCACCGCGTTGCCGTAGGCCAGCGCGTACACCACCTCGGCTTCGGCACGCGCCTCGCCAAGCTGCGCCACGTCGTGCGTCAAGGGCGCCAGCGCGCGCGCCAGCAGGCCCAAGGACGGGCGCGACGCGTGCGGCGCGCCTTGCAGCCACGCGACCAGGCGGCCGAACGGCGCGTCGTCTTCGACCGCGGCGGCCAGCGCGACGACCAGCGTCTCCGCGCTCGACAGCCGCAGCAGCGCCGCCAGCCGCAGCAGCGCTTCGTCGCACGGCGGCGGCGCGGCCAGCGCACGCTGCGCCTCGCGCGTCCAGTCGTGCGCGCCGGCACGCCGCCAGGCTTGGTGCAGGAAGCGCGCCTCGGGCGCGGCGTCGGCCGCCGGGGTGTCCGGCAACAGCGCGCCCAGCGCGGCCAGCGCCAAGTCGCGGCAACCGAGCGTCGCGGTCGGCAGCGGTTGCGGCGGGTTCATCAGCGGTAGTGCAATCGCACGATGCAGTCCAGCCACGGCAGGTAGCCGGGGTCGAGGTCGAAGCCGGCGCGGCGGATGCGGATGTCGGCCTGCGCCAGCGCGAACTCCACGTCGACGCGGTGCGGCGCCAGCAGCACCCGACCAGGGCGGCGCAGCAGTCGCTTGAGCGGCAGCCGCGCATCGCGCACGCAGGCGATGCGAGCGCGGCGCCACCAGGCCGCGGCCTGTGGCGCCATCGTGGTCGCGGCAGCCTCGGTGGCCAGCGCAGCAACGGACTCGATCCACGCGCGCGGCGCGGCGTCGAAGTCGCAGCGCGCCGCTGCATGCCGCAGCAGCGCGGCCAGCAGCGGCAGCGGCTGCGCTTCCTGCTCGAAGCCGGCGCGCCGCAGCAGCGGCAGCAGCAGCCACAGCCCGGCCCAGGCGCTGACCAGCGGCGCAGCGTACAGCGCCGCGGTTGAGGCGCTCCCCGCCGCCGGCGTGACGTCGGGCGGTGCGGTGTGCGGCGCGGCGGCCGGCGCGGTGCCGGTGGAGTCCGCCGCAACAGGAACGTGCTCGCGACGGTTGTCGTCGCTGCTCGGCGGCCGCGGCGACGGTGGTGCAGCGGCGCGGTTCTCGACCAGCTTCGCGCGCAGCAGCGCGGCGCGCGCGTCGCGCGGCGGTGTCTGCATCGTCGCGCCGG
>CAZKCJ010000352.1:0-2019 GCA_964550885.1 uncultured Rubrivivax sp.
CCTGGCAGGCGGGTGCCGGCCGCAGCTGGCTCGGCCGCGGCGCCGGCGCGGTGGCGCTGGTCGCGCTGCTGGCCTGGGGCTGGCCGCCGGCGGCGCCCGAAGCGGCTGCGGGCAGCACGGCCGCGGCCGCGCAGCAACCGGATCGCTGGCAGCCCTTCGACGAGGCCGAGCTCGGCCGGCTGGTCGCCCAGGACCGACCGGTCTTCGTCGAGTTCACCGCCGCCTGGTGCGTGAGCTGCCAGGTCAACAAGCAGCTGGTGCTGGGCACCGACGCGATCCAGGCCGCGTTCGCCCAGGCTGGGGTCACGCTGATGCGCGCCGACTGGACCCGGCGTGACCCGGCGATCACCCAGGCGCTGACCCAGCTCGGCCGCAGCGGCGTGCCGGTGTACGTGCTGCACCGGCCCGGGCAGCAGCCGCTGCTGCTGCCCGAGATCCTGAGCGCCGGCATCGTGCGCGACGCGCTCGCCACGCTCACGCCGCCGCCGGCCGGCACCGGCGTCGCCACCAGCGCGCGCCGCGGCCCGGCGGGCTGAGCGTCGGGCAGCGGCGCAGCGGTGCGCCTTGCGGCGGCCGTCGCCGACCGGCGCTGCCGCCAGCCTCCGCCGGCGCCTTCGGCCGGCGGTGTCTCCCGGCTGCCGTTGCCGCCTGTCCCCGGGGTCCCGCGTAGCGCGCATCGGCGTGATCCGCGGTCACCCCGGCGATCGGCCAGCGGCGCCAGATGGCTTCGGCCAGCGCTTCACGCTGGCCTCACCGGCGGCCGCTACGATCGGCGTGAAGCCCGCGGCGGCGATGCGGCGTGATCCGCGCCGGCACGCCGCCGCGCTGTGGTCCGGGCGCGCTGCGCGCATGCCAGCCGCCCTGCACCCGAAGCCCCCCGATGCTCGAACTCACGCTGATCCGCCACGGCGAGACCGACTGGAACCGCGAACTGCGCTTCCAGGGGCAGATCGACGTGCCGCTGAACGCCAACGGCCGGGCGCAGGCCGAGCGGGTCGCGCAGGCGCTGGCCGGCGAACGCTTCGACCGGGTGCTGAGCAGCGACCTGCAGCGCGCGCGTCAGACCGCCGCGCCGCTGGAGCGGGTGCTCGCCGCCACCGCGCAGGCGGCGAGCGCGTGGCGCGAGCAGGCCTTCGGCGTGCTCGAAGGCCTGAGCGTGGCCGAGGTGCAGGCCGAACATCCGCAGCTGTGGGCCGCTTGGCGCCAGCACGACCCCGACTACGCGCTGCCCGACGGCGAGAGCGTGCGCCAGTTCCACGCGCGCGTGCTGGCCGCGGTGCGCGAGCTGGCGGATCGGTACGCCGGCGCGCGGCTGCTGGTCGTCACCCACGGCGGCGTGCTCGACATGCTGTGGCGCACCGCGTCGGGCCTGTCGCTGCACGGGCCGCGCGCCTGCGCGATCCCGAACACCGGCATCAGCCGGCTGCGCTGGCACGCGGGCACGCTCGAGGTCGACCGCTGGGGCGACGACGCCCACCTGGCCGGGCTGCCGGTGCAGCCGACGCTGCTGCCCCCGCGCACCGCGCCCGAACCGCTGACGATCGCGCCCGAGCCGCCGGCGCGCGCCTAGCCGCCGCCGCGCGCGGCGGTGCCGGGCTCGCGCTGCTGCAGGCGCAGCAGCAGCTGCGGCAGCGACAGCGTGCGCGTCAGCAGCGCCGCCAGCCGCCGCGCGCAGCGCTGCGCGACCAGGTCGAAGGGCGTCCATGCGAACGCGTCCATCTCGGGCTGCCGCCGGCCCAGCCAGTCGACGAAGTGGCTGCGGCAGTGCAGCTCCTGCGCCGCGTCGCGCGCGATCAGCGCGGCGAACAGGTGCAGGTCCTTCGCCGGCCGGTACGCGAAGCGGCCCAGGTCGAGCAGCTCGTCGCCGCCGAAGACCAGGCCGGTCTCCTCGGCGGTCTCGCGGATCGCGGTGCGGCGCGGCGACTCGCCCGCCTCGCCGCCGCCCTTCGGGATGTCCCAGACCCGGGTGCCGGTCGCGTGGGCCAGCAGCAGCTCGTGCTGCGGGTTGACGATCAGGAT
>CAZKCJ010000352.1:2029-2892 GCA_964550885.1 uncultured Rubrivivax sp.
CCATCGGCGATGTGCTGGAGCAGGGCAACCAGGCGCAGCTCAACCGCTTCACGCGGCGATTCTTGCGCGCGCCGGCGCGGCCTGCCGCCGCAGCCGCGCAGCCGCCTTCAGCCGGGATGCGGCCGGCCGCGCGCGAGGCGCGCGTGCATCAGCCTGAACCACTTCACGGTCGCGTACTCGTCGTCGAGGATCGTGCGCAGCAGCTCGCGGGTGTGCGCGTCCTCGCGGATCGCGTCGATCAGGTCGGTGATCGGCTTGAAGAACGCGTCCACGTCCTCGAACAGGTGCACCAGCCGCTGCAGCTTCTCCAGGTCGCTGCGGTCGGCGGCGGCGAAGTAGGCGGTGTCGGTGCGGCGGCGTTCCTCGGGCACGTCGACGAAGCTGGTCTCGCCCAGCTCGCGCAGCCGCTCGCGCAGCAGGCGCGCGTGCATCCCCTCGCGCGCCTGCACGATGCGCAGGCCGCCCTTCAGGCCGTCGTCGCTGCTGGCCTCGGCCCACAGCGGCAGGTAGTGGGCGTTGAAGTTCTCGGTCGAGCGGTACAGCTGCAGCAGGTGCACGATGCGCTCGCGCTCGCTCGGGTCGGGCTTGCCCTGGTAGCCGGCGTAGACCGTGCGCCGCGGGGCCGGCTGGCTTGGCTCGTTCATCGGGGGCCTCCTCGTGCGCGCGATTCTGCCGCGGGCACGACCCGGGGTCGTGCCGCACGCCGTCCGTGCCGAAGCGCGAGAATGCGCGCCGCGCGCCACCGGCGGTGCCTTGCGCCGCGCAACGCTGGCGCGCGACCTCCCCACTCACCGAACCAGCTTCCATGAAGATCCAGCCCTTGCTGACCCTCGCCGTTGCCGCCGTCCTGAGCCATGGCGCGC
>CAZKCJ010000353.1:0-2862 GCA_964550885.1 uncultured Rubrivivax sp.
GCTGCGCCCTCCGGTATGAGCCCTTCGGGCGGCCGGGCGGGCTCACTGGACTACCTTCGGGCTGCGCCCTCCGGTATGAGCCCTTCGGGCGGCCGGGCGGGCTCATGCCGGTGCGGCGCTGCAAGTGCTGCGCTGCCGCCCGCGCGTCACCGCGCTGCAGCGCCTGCTGCACCTCGGCGGGCAGCGGCTGCGGCAGCGGCGCAGGCATGTCGCGGCTTCTCTCCCGCGTCTGGCGTCGCAAGCAGCCGGCGGGCGCTGCGGCTACCAGCCCCAGGTCAGCCGGCGCGCGACCCAGCCGGTCGGGCCGTCGGGCTGGCGCTGCACGCGCACCCAGCTGCCCTTGTGCTGCTGCGTGCGCAGCACCTCGCCGTAGGTGGCGCGACCGACGATGCGTGCATCGGTGTCGGGCCCGCTGCGGATGTTGAGCACCTCGGTCTTGACCACCAGATGCGGCTTGCGCCCGGTCAGGCGCGCCAGCACCCAGCCCACGTCGTCCTCGAAGTCACGCACCTTCAGCCAGCCGCGGTCGCGGCCGATCACCTGCAGCGGGTAGCCGCGCGCCAGGTTCCACAGCACGTCGTAGCTGGTGCCGGGGCCGGCGCGCATGTGCACCGTCGGCCGGTCGATGCTGACCATCCGGATGTCCGCCGTGGCACCGGGGCCGGCGACCCACAGCCCGAGCAGCAGCGCCGCGAGCAAGGTACGAACGGAAGCGAGAAGGCGTGGCTTGAAATCGGTCATCGGAACACGGATCTCCATGCAAGAGGTTGTGGACGGGCCCGATCTTGCCCCAAACCGCGCGGGCAGTGATCGCCGCGGCGGCAGCGCGCGGCGCGATCGTCGTCGTCGAGCAGTGGTCAGCGGTGCGCCGGCTACCTGCGGCGAGCCGGCTGCGCTTGCGTTACGCAGCGCGGCGGCGCCAGGCACGACCGTGGTCGCGGCGGCCGATGCGGGTGGCTCCGCTGGATCGCGCGCAGCGCCCGCTGCGTCCGCCTGACCGGTCGAGCACTGGCAGCCAGCATCGTCGGCAGCTGTCCGGCAGCGATCGACTGCCGCCAGTGCCGCTACGCGCGTCGCCGCTGCTCAGGCGGTGGCTGGCGCCGCGATGCCGACCGGTCCTTCCGCGCGTACCGGCCTGGACGCCGCGACGCGCCTACCGCTTCGCCACCTGCACCCGCCCGCGCATGCCGGCCTCGTAGTGGCCGGGGATCAGGCAGGCGAAGTCGACCACGCCGGCCTGGGTGAACTGCCAGACGATCTCGCCGCGTTCGCCCGGCTGCAGGCTGAGCTTGCCGGGCTCGGCGTGGTCCATGTCGGGCGCACGCCGCATCTGCTCCAGGTGTTCGAGCAGCTGGGCCTGGGTGCCCAGGCTGAGCTCGTGCTTCAGCTGCCCGGCGTTGCGCACCACCAGGCGCAGGGTCTGCCCCTGGCGCACGCGGATCGTCGCCGGGGTGAAGCGCATGCGGTCGCTCATCTCGATCTCGACGCTGCGCTCGACCTGGGCGGCGACGCCGGGCCGGCCGACGGCGGTGGCCGCAGCGTCGGCGTGGCCGTGGCCGCCCGCATGGCCGCCCGCGTGATCGCCGCTGGCGAGCACCGCGCCACAGGCGGCGAGCGCGGCGGCAACCCACAGACGGGCAAGGGTGGATCGGATCATGGTCATCGGCGGCCTCGCAGAGCGCTCGGGGGCGGCGGCGACGGATGCTACGCGTGCCCGGCCGGCGGCAGCGCGCTTGCACGCAAGCTGCGCCAGCGCGAGCGGCCCGGTCCGGCGCGGTGCACGCCACCAGCGCCGGTCAGGCGCTGCGGCGCCGGCTCGCGGCGCTGCACGCCGCCGGGCGCTCAGGGTTTTGCGGGCGGGTCGGCGGGCGGGTCGGCGGGCGCCAGCTCGAACACCGAGAAGCCGCCGCTGCGAAACACCAGCGTCAGCCCGGCGACGTCGTCCTGCCGGTTGCCGATCAGCGGCAGCAGCCGCGCGGCCAGCGTGTCGGCGCTGGCCTGGTCGCGCAGCGCGACCGCGCGCAGCAGGTTGCCCGGCAGCTTGATCACGCTGTAGGCGGCGTGCTCGTCCTGCTGCAGCCAGCCCTGCACGCCGCGCACCGAGCGGTGGACGTCGCCGGAGTCGGCGAAGTCCTGGAAGGCCACGCCCAGCTGCTGCGGGTGCAGCTGCCCGAGCAGCAGCAGGTCGCGCAGGTGCAGCACGACGATCGCCTTGCCGCCGGGCACCAGCGAGCGCAGCAGGCGCACGCCTTCGGCTTCGGGCGCGACCAGCGCGCGGGTGAAGGTCTCGAAGGCGCTGCGCTGCGCCGGCGTCGCCGCCTCGCCCCAGAACGCGGCCTCGGTCTGCTCGAGCCGCGCGCGCTGGCCCGCCCAGGCCGGCGGCACGAACAGCGGGATGCGCAGGTGCCGGTCGAAGAACACGTCGCCGCCGCCGAAGTGGCGCAGCTGGCGCGAGCTGTCCCACCAGGCGAGCAGCGGCACCCCCGGCTGGCGGTGGCGCGCGATCACCGCGGCCAGCGCCTGCGCCTCGTCGGCCGGCGCGGGCAGGTACAGGATCGGCTCGTCGATCTTCGCGCGCCAGGCCAGCAGCACCGGGCCGGTGACGGTGTCGCCGCCGACCTCGGCCTCGGCGATCAGCCGCTCGCCGTCGGCGGCGAGCACCTGCACGATCCGGGTCGCTGCCGGCGGCTGCGTCGCCGCCGGTTCGAGGTAGCGGTACGGCGCCGGCACCGCCGCGTAGCGCCAGCCGACCACCGCGGCCGCGGCCAGCAGCGCGAGCCCGAGCGCGGCGAGCAGCCCGCGCCGCCAGGGGTGCGCGCGCGCGGCCGCCGGCAACGCGAGGCTCGCCGCGGTCGCCGCCAT
>CAZKCJ010000354.1:0-2831 GCA_964550885.1 uncultured Rubrivivax sp.
CCGCGCAGCAGCCGCAGCGGCGCTGCCTGCCTCGACCCCGGCGCTGCGCTTCGACGCCCGCAGGCTCGCGCCGCGCGCGCCGGCGCGGCAGCTCGCCACCGACGCCGGTGCGTCGTTCGCGCTCGACGGCCGCGCGCTGCCCGGCGGCGCGGCCGGGCTGCGCAGCGATGTCGGCAACGGCCGGCCGCTGTCGTCGCGCCTTCGCTTCGAACGCTGAGGACAGACGCCATGCCGGTGCAGATCGACGAACTCGAGGTGGTCGTGCCGAGTGCCGAGTCGGCGGCCGCGGCGCCGAACAACCCGGCCGCCACGCCGGGCCCGGCGTGGACCGCCGAGCTCGCGCGCAAGCTGATGGAGCAGATCCGCATCGCGCACGAGCGCGCCGAACGGCTGCGCGCAGATTGATGCGCCACGAGGCCAGCGAACATGCCCGTCGCCACCACCGAACGCCCGGTCTCCGAACGCGCCGCCTACGTGGCGCGGCCGACCGTGCTCGTCGACGGCCAGCGCAACGCCACCGTCACCGAGATGGCGCGCGTGTGCGTGGTGCGCGAGGCCGAAGGCGGCCTGGCGACGCTGGCGCTCACGCTGTCGAACTGGGGCGTGACCGAAGGCTCGATCGGCTTCGTCTTCGACGCCGGCGGCGCGATCGCGCTCGGCACCACGCTGAAGGTCTACATGGGCGAGACGACATCGCCGCGCGCGGTGTTCGAAGGCACGGTGCACGCGATCGAGGCCAACGCCTGCACCGGTGCGCCGCCGGAAATCACGTTCCTGGCCGAGGACAGGCTCTTTGCCGCGCGGCTGGCGCGGCGCAGCGCGGTCTACGCCGACGCCACGCTCGCCGAGGTCGTGAACGCAGTCGCGCAGCGCCTGGGCCTGCAGGCCGATGTCGGCGAGCTCGGCAGCGCTACCGGCACCTGGGCGCAGTTCGACGAGAGCGACCTCGCCTTCCTGCGCCGGCTGCTCGCGCGCCACGACGCCGACCTGCAGCTGAGCGATGGCCGGCTGCAGGTGCGCCGCATCGCCGACCGCGACCGCGGCGAGCTGAGCCTGTCGATGTACAGCCAGCTGCAGCGGCTGCGGATTGTGGCCGACCTCGCGCAGCAGGTCACCGAGGTCAGCGCCGGCGGCTTCGATGTCGCGTCGGGCCGCGCATTCAGCGCCAGCAGCCGCGGCGCAGCGGCCGGGCCGGGCAGCGGCACCCAGGGCGCCGCGGCGCTGGCCGCGCTGCAGCCGCGCAGCGAGCACCTCGCGCCGCTCGCTTGCCGCGACGAAGCCGAAGCCCGCGCGCTGGCCGACGCCGCGTTCGACCAGCGCGCGCGCCGCTTCGTGCGCGCGCACGGCAGCACCGAAGGCAACGCCGAGCTGCGCGTCGGCACCACGCTGCGGCTCGACGGCAGCGGCCGCCGCTTCGACAACCGCTACGCGGTGGTCGAGGCCACCCACCGCTGGGACCTGGTCAGCGGCTACCAGACCGACTTCGTCGCGCAGTCGGCCTATCTCGCCAACCCGTGATGGACCGCAGCGAGCTGCACGCGATGCTGCCGGCGGCGTTCCCGCCGGCGCTGGGCCCGGCCTGGACCGGCGCCGGCGTGTTCCTGGCCGAAGTCAGCGACCTGAACGACCCCGAGCAGCTGGCGCGCGTGCAGGTGCGGCTGCATGCGGCCAACGGGCTCGCCGATCAGGACATGCCGCTGTGGGCGCGGCTGGTCGCCACCGGCGCCGGCGACAACCGCGGCAGCTACTGGGTGCCCGATGTCGGCGACCTGGTGCTGGTGGCCTTCATCCAGGGCGATGCGCGGCTGCCGGTGGTGCTGGGCGGCCTGTGGCACGGCAGCGCGACGCCGCCGCAGACGATGGACGGCGCCGGGCAGAACAACCTCAAGCTGCTGCGCTCGCGCAACGGCGTCAAGGTCACGCTCGACGACGCCAGCGGCCAGGAACAGCTGATCCTGGAAACGCCCGGCGGCAACAAGCTGACGCTGAAGGACGGGCCGGGAGTCTGCGAGCTGGTCGACAGCAACGGCAACAGCATCAAGCTCGAAACGTCCGGCATCACCGTCACCGCGGCGGCCAAGGTCACGGTCAACGCGGCCACGGTCGAGGTCAGCGCCGGCATGGTCAAGGTCGATGCCGGCATGTCCAACTTCTCGGGCGTCGTCAAGTGCGACACGCTGATCAGCAACGCGGTCGTGTCGAGCTCGTACACGCCGGGCGCCGGCAACATCTGGTGAGCTTCACGATGGCCGCGATCGCCGAACGGCACGACGCGCATGCGGTGAAGCTGCGCGGCCCGGCGCGCAGCGGCGCGCCGGCGATCGTCACCGACATCGAGGCCGACGACTTCGTCACCGCGCTGGCCGCCGCGCTGCAGCGCAGCGACTGGCCGCGCTTCGGCTGGCCGGCGTCGCTGCCGCTGCCGCTGCTGGCCGCGCACGGCGCGCCGCGCGCGCTGTTCCAGCCGATCCACCGCCGCTTCAACCTGGTGTTGCTCGACACGCACTGCGACGTGTTCGGCACGCCACGGCTGGACCCGAAGAAGATCGATTCGATGGGTTTCGTCGTGCGCCGCTGGGCCGGGGCCGACGCCGATGCCGCCACGCCCGCGGCGTTCGACGCACCGTCAAACTGGCTGCGCTGGCTGGAGCGCGACGGCGAGCCGCTGGGCTGGCAGCGCATCGGCGACGCCCGCGACGCCGATGCCGACCCCGACCCGGCGCGGCGGCCGCTGCCGAAGACCGGCCACGCGCTGCTCGCCGCCCGCCTCGCGCAGCAGCACGCAGCGGCGGCCGGCGAGGCGGTGAACAAGCTGTACCCGCTGCCGCCCG
>CAZKCJ010000355.1:0-2817 GCA_964550885.1 uncultured Rubrivivax sp.
CCCCGCGCCGCCACCCCGCAGCCGCCGCGCCGCGATCCGCACCGGCCAGCGCCCGCCGCCGCGGGCGCTGCGGCCGACGCGCCGCTGCGCAGCTACGACAAGCCGGCGACGATCCGCTTCTCGCAGTGCGATCCGGCGGGGATCGTGTTCTTCCCGAACTACCTGGTGATGATCAACGACCTGAACGAGGAGTGGGTCGGTCATCTGCTGGGCACGCCCTACGCCGACATGGTCGCGCGCCGCCAGATCGGGCTGCCGACGGTGAGCCTGCAGTGCGAGTTCACTGCGGTCAGCCGGATGGGCGAGCAGGTGCTGCTGACGCTCGCGGTCGAGCGCCTGGGCGCGCGCTCGATCACGCTGCGCCACGAATGCCGCTGCGGCAGCGAGCTGCGCTACCGGATGCGCCAGGTGCTGGTGATGATGAACCTGGCGACCCAGCGCGCGGTCGACGTCCCCGCCGACCTGCGCGCGGCGATCGCGGCCTTCCAGTCCCCCTGAACCCCACCAACCCGGAGGAGTCAACGATGAGCAAGCAACTGCTGCAGCCGGCCGCCTGGAAGCGGCCGAAGGGCTACGCCAACGGCGTCGCCGCACGCGGCCTGACGGTCAGCGTCGCCGGCATGATCGGCTGGGACGAGCAGGAGCAGTTCCACAGCGACCGGCTCGCCGACCAGGCGCGCCAGGCGCTGGCCAACGTGGTCGCGGTGCTGGCCGAGGCCGGCGCTAAGCCCGCGCACATCGTGCGCATGACCTGGTACGTGACCGACCGGCGCGAGTACCTGGACAACGTGCGCGAGATCGGCGCCGCCTACCGCGAGCTAATCGGCGACTTCGGCGTCGCGATGACCGCGGTGCAGGTCACTGCGCTGATGGAGGAGCGGGCCAAGATCGAGATCGAGGTGACCGCGGTCGTCCCCGACTGAGCGGTGCCGCGCGGCGCACCGTGGCGCTCGGCGCCGACGCCTGCGCGCCTCATCAGCGCGGCGGCGGCGGCGACGCGGGCGGTGCGTCCCCGGGCAGCTCGCCGTCGGGCGGGCGCGCCGGCGACGCGTACCAGTGTGCGCGCGCCACCACCTTCGGCTCGGCCGGATCGGACCGGTAGTGCGGCGACATGATCTGCACGCCGTGCTCGTTGAACACGTCCTGCACGTTCGCGTGCAGCATGTCCATCACCTCGGCGCGCGGCCGCGGCTGCGCCGGCACCGCCTGACACACCAGCCGGTACTCGGGGTAGAAGTCCGACAGCGCGATCTGGAACACCTGCGGCGGCGGGTCGGCGAGCACCCCGGGCGTGCGCCGCGCGGCCTCGACCAGCATCGCGCTGACCTGCCGCCACGGCGCGTCGTAGCCGATCGTCACGGTGGTGTCGACGATGAAGCCGCTACCCTTGACCGCGCGCGAGTAATTCTGCGTGACCGCGCCGATCACCTGCGAGTTCGAGATCGTCAGCTCGGCGCCCATGCCGGTGCGGATGCGCGTGGTGAAGGCGCCCAGGCCGACCACCGTGCCCTCGTGCTCGCCGACGCGCACGAACTCGCCGACGCGCAGCGTGCGGGTGTAGGTCAGGATCAGCCCGCTGGCGAGCTGCCCGACCAGGTTGGACGCGCCCAGCGAGATCATCAGGCCCACCAGCACCGACAGGCCGCGGAAGGCCTCGGTGCCAGAGCCCGGCAGGTACGGATAGGCCATCGCCAGCGCGAACAGCCAGATCACGCCCACACACAGCTTCGAGGTGGTCGCGGCGACGTCGGCGCCCAGCCAGGCGAGCTGGATCCGGCCGTCGGCGACCTGGCCGAAGAAGCGGCGCAGCAGCCGCGTCAGCAGCCAGGCCAGCCAGAAGATCAGCGCCGCCGCCAGCAGGTCGGGGATCGCGTGCACGATGGCCAGCGCGAAGCGCGCGATCAGCCCCAGCAGGAAGTCGTTCAGCCGATCGGCCCAGGGCCGGGTGTACGGGAACTGCGCCAGCACCAGGCTCAGCCATTCGTACAGCAGCAGCAGCACCAGCGCCCAGAACACGGTGTTCAGCGCCGCGCGCTCCAGCCGCAGCAGCCGCTCGCGCTGCAGCACCTCGACCCCGCCGACGCGCAGCCGGTCGGCGTGATCGAGCGTGTGGCGCTGCACCCAGCCGCCGACCCGGCGCCGCAGCCGGCGCAGCAGCCACAGCAAGCCGAGCGCCAGCACGCTGACCCCGGCGGCAACCGCCGCGCCGCGCAGCAGCGCCCCCAGGTCGCGCGCCTCGCGCGACTCGTCGACCACCTGCTGCAGCCGCGCCGCGGCGTTGCGCGCCTCGGCCAGCGCCGCCTGCGGCGTGCCGCCCGGCACGTCCCCGGGCGTGATCGCGAACATCGACACGCCGTCGATCGACACCAGCACGCCTTCGCTGCGCACCTGCGTGGCGACCTTCAACGGGCCGCGTGCGTGCAGCGCCTGCTCGATGCGCAGCTCGGCCGCGGCCACGCGTTGCTCGGCCGGGATGCCGAACAGGCGGTCGCGCAGCGTGGCGACCCGTCGGTTCATCACCACCAGCTGCGCCGGCGGTTGGTTCGCGAGCGCGTCGACCGCGACCCCCGGCGGCGCCGATGCCGCCGCCCCACCCGCACCCGTCGCCAGATCGGCCGCGGTCTGCGCCGCCGCGCCCGGCGGCATCGCGCCGATCAGCAGCAGCACCGACCCCAGCACCAGCAGCCACCGCAGCGGCGCGCGCAAGTGCGGACCGATGCGCATGGCGGAAGTTGGGCGGTGCGACATCGGATCGCGAGTGTACTGAGCCTACTTCCGGCAGTTGACCGCTTTGTGCCGCTGGCAAGACCGCATGAA
>CAZKCJ010000356.1:0-2792 GCA_964550885.1 uncultured Rubrivivax sp.
CTCCTCGATGATCTCCATCGGCGCGGCCAGCGAGCCGGCGCGCAGCAGCAGCGCGACGTCGGCGGCCTCGGCGGTGGTCATGCGCCCGCTGATCTGCACCCGGCCGCCGCCGATCTCGGTGCGGATCACCGGTGCGGTCACGACCTCGCCCTTGCCCTTCTCGAACAGCAGGATCGCCATGCGCTTGCCGACGTTGTCGCGGGTCACGTCGCGGAAGATGCGCGCGCCCTTGGCATCGAGCGTCAGGTGCACCGCCGGCTCCTGGGTCTGGCCGTCGAAGCCGGCCTGCGCGTCGGTCAGGTTGTCGCCGGTCAGGATCACTTGGCGGTAGACGATGATCGGCGCGCCGTTGCGCTCGAGGAAGCGCTCGCTGCCGAAGGGCACCGGGCCGGCGCCACGTTCGGCCGCGCGCGCCTCGGGGCTTTCGTTGACCATGCGCACCTCGAGCGTGGCGGTGCGGCCGATGATGTCCTTGGCCTTGGCGGTGTCCTGCACGCCGGGCAGCTGCACCACCACCCGGTCCAGCCCCTGCTGCTGGATCACCGGCTCGGCCACGCCGAGCTCGTTGACCCGGTTGTGCAGCGTGGTCACGTTCTGCTTGAGCGCCTGCTCCTGCACCGCGCGCGCGGCCGCCGGCTTGAGCGTGCCGTCGAGCCGCAGCTGCGCGCCCTCGCCACCGGCCTGCCACTGCCAGTCGGGCAGCTGCTCGCTCAGCAGCGCCTGCGCCGCCTGCAGCGTGGCCTCGTCGCGCACGCTCAGCTCGACCGCGTCGCCGACCCGCGTGACGCCGCCGTGGCGGATGTTCTTCTCGCGCAGCAGCGTGCGCATGTCGCCGGTCACCGCCTCGGCCTTCTTGGTCAGCGCCGCCTTCATGTCGACCTGCATCAGGAAGTGGACGCCGCCGCGCAGGTCCAGCCCCAGGTACATCGGCAGCGCGTGGATCCGCGCGAGCCAGGCCGGCGAGCGCGGCAGCAGGTTCAGCGCGACGATGTAGCGCGGGTCCGACGCATCCGGGTTCAGCGCCTTGTCGAGCAGCTCGCGCGCACGCAGCTGCGCGTCGGGGTCGGCGAAACGCGCCTTGACCGAGTTGCCGTCGAGCTGCACGAAGTCGGGCTGCAGGCCAGCGCCGTCGAGCAGCTCGCGCACGCGCGCGGCGAGCGCGGCGTCGACCTTCAGCGTGGCCTTCGCGGTCGACACCTGGACCGCCGGCGCCTCGCCGAAGAAGTTGGGCAGCGTGTAGAGCACGCCGACGACCAGCGCGACCAGCAGGATCGCGTACTTCCACAGCGGATAGCGGTTCATCGCGGCTCCTCGCGCAGGCAGTCCGCCCGGGGCTTGCAGCGCACGCGGATCACGGCAGCCGCCCCTACTTGAAGGTGCCCTTGGGCAGCACCTGCACCACCGAGCCGCGCTGCACCTGCAGCTCGACGCCGTTGGCGACCTCGACCTGCAGGTAACTCTCGCCGACCTTCGCGATCCGGCCGAGCACGCCGCCGCCGAGCACGACCTCGTCGCCCTTGGCCAGCGCTTCGACCATCGCCTTGTGCTCCTTCTGGCGCTTCATCTGCGGGCGGATCATGATGAAGTACAGCACCACGAACATCAGCACCAGCGGCAGCAGGCTGTACAGGCTCGATTCGGCGCCCCCGGTCGCGGCCGGGGCGGTCTGGGCGAAGGCTTCGGAGATCAGCACGGGACGGTCCTCTCGGCGCCCGCGGTGGCAGGCGGCAAACTGGCGATTCTAGTTAGGCAAGCGGGCCCTGCCGCCGGCGCGGCGCGCGACACGGCTGTGCGGCCGCAGCAGCGCCCGGCCACCGCGCGCCCCGACCGCTGCGGGGCCCGGCGCATCCGTGCGGCGGCGGACCGCGATGACGCGGCTGCGTCTACGGTGCGGCCGCCGGCGTGGCCGGCGCGCGGCCCGCGACGCCGGTCATCACGAAGGTGTCGGTGAAGCAGGCGTCCTCGCCCAGCCCCTGGGCCAGGAAGGCCGGCACCGCCGCCTCGACCATGCGCACCGAGCCGCAGACGTAGACCTCGTGCCCGCGCAGGTCCGCATGGTCGGCGAGCATCGCCTCGTGCACCAGGCCGCGCCGGCCACGCCACTGCGGATCGTCCTCGGACAGCACCGGCACCACGCGGAAGTTCGGGTGCTCGCGCTGCCAGCGTTCGGCCAGTTCGAGCGCGTACAGGTCCGCCGCGTGGCGCACCCCCCAGTACAGCACCATCGGCCGCTGCACGCCGCGCGCGAACGCGTCCTCGACGATGCTCTTGATCGGCGCGAAGCCGGTCGCGCCGGCGACGAACAGGATCGGCTGCTCGCTGTCGCGCAGCGTGAACTCCCCGAGCGGCCCCTCGATCTGCAGCTGGTCGCCGACCTTCATCGCGTCGAACACGTGGCCGGTGAAGCGCCCGCCCGGGATCCGGCGCACGTGCAGCTCGATCCGCGGGTCGGTGCCCGGCGCGTTGGCGAAGGAGAACGCGCGCCGGCTGCCGTCGTCGAGCACGATGTCGAGGTACTGGCCGGCGCGGAAGTCCAGCTGCTGGCCCGGCGGCAGCGCCAGCATCAGCCGCATCACCTCGGGAGCGAGCCGCTCCATGCGCTCGACGGTGGCGGTGTAGCGCTGGCGCGGCGCCCGCGCGGCGCCCGCCTGCGGCACCTCGATCTCCAGGTCGCTGAGCGCGGTCGCGCAGCACATCAGCGCCTCGCCGCGGGCGCGCTGCGCGGCGGTCAGCACCGCCGGCTGGTACAGCCCGTGGTCGACGCTGCCGTGCAGCACCACGCAGCGGCACAC
>CAZKCJ010000357.1:0-1195 GCA_964550885.1 uncultured Rubrivivax sp.
CCTGGCCGTGCAGCGCGCCGAGGACAAGACGGCGCAGATGCAGGCGCGCGCCGGCGCCGTCAGCGGCATCACGCCCAGCCCGATCTCGTTGGACACCAGCAGCACCGGCGACGCGCTCGCCTGCAGCGCCGCCAGCAGCGCCGCGCGCTCCTGCGGCCAGTCGGCCGGCGGCTGCCCCGGCGGCGGCAGCAGGCACTGCGTCAGCCACAGCGTCAGGCAGTCGACCACCAGCAGCCGCTGCGGCGCTGCCAGGCGGCGCAGCGTGGCGCCCAGCGCGCGCGGTGCTTCGACCGTGTCCAGCGCCGGCAGCCGCGCCGCGCGGTCGGCGCGGTGGCGCGCGATCCGTGCAGCCATCTCGTCGTCGCCGGGCAGCGCGGTGGCGACCAGCGTCGCGTGCCGCTGCCCGCCGGCGGCCAGCCACGCCGCGGCGCGCTGCTCGGCGGCGCGCGACTTGCCGCTCTTCGCACCGCCGAGGATCAGTTCGTGAGCAGGCTGGCTCATGCGCTCCACGCGAGCAACGCGCGCCTGCGCGCGCCCCAACGACGAGCGCTCGCGCGCGTCGCCCCCTTGTCGTCGGTTGCCAGCCGCACCGGTGCCAACTGACCACGGTTGCGCGCCGCTGCGCGGCGCGGCCGCTGCGACCGACCGCCGGCTCGCGCGGCGGTCGCGGCCTGCATCTGCGGCCCGCTGCGGCGACTGCGCGCGCATTTTTTCTGCTGCGCCCGTTCCCCCCGGCCGTTGCCGGCTGCAACCCGCCGGGCGAACGCAGCGCAGCGTGCACTGCGGACCGACGCGGGCATGATAGCGGCGTCGGGATGTGCGTTCGGCTGCCCCGGCGGTCGCGGCTGCGGGCCTGCCGGCGCGCAGCCGCCCGCGCCGCCAGCGCCGCCGCGCGCGCCAGCCGTGAACAGGGGATTTGCCGGGCAGGACCCCCGCGGGTCTGCTACCTTCGGGGTCTGTCCCAGCCGCCAGGAAGGTTCCGCCCATGATCCGGTCGACGCAACGCATGCTCGAGCGCCTGCGCGCCCTGCCGCGCGACGCCTTCGCCGGCATGCGTCGCGGCATCGAGAAGGAGAGCCTGCGCGTGCGCCCCGACGGCAGCCTCGCGCTGACGCCGCACCCGGCTGCGCTGGGCTCGGCGCTGACCCATCCGCACATCACCACCGACTTCAGCGAGTCGCAGCTCGAGCTGATC
>CAZKCJ010000357.1:1205-2784 GCA_964550885.1 uncultured Rubrivivax sp.
CCGCAGCAGCGACGGCTGCCTGGGCGAGCTGACCCAGACCCACCAGTGCGTCTACCGCACGCTGCAGGCGGCGGGCGACGAGCGGCTGTGGGTCGGCAGCATGCCCTGCGGCCTGCCGCCCGACGAGAACATCCCGATCGGCAGCTACGGCAGCAGCAACGTCGCACGCGCGAAGAGCGTGTACCGGATGGGTCTGAGCCACCGCTACGGCCGGCGGATGCAGACGATCTCGGGCATCCACTACAACTGGTCGCTGCCCGGCCTGGGCAACGACCAGTACTTCGCGCTGATCCGCAACTTTCGCCGCCACTCGTTCCTGCTGCTGCTGCTGTTCGGCGCGTCGCCGGCGGTGTGCCCGAGCTTCGTCGCCGGCCGCGACCACGGGCTGCAGGCGCTGGCCGGCGGCTCGCTGTACCGGCCGCACGCGACCTCGCTGCGCATGGGCGACCTGGGCTACCGCAGCGAGGCGCAGGCGCGGCTGGCGGTGTCGTACAACAGTCTGGACAGCTACGCGGCGTCGCTGTACGACGCGCTGACGCAGCCCTATCCGCCGTACGAGCTGGTCGGCATCCGCAACCCCGGCGGCGAGTACAACCAGCTGGCGACGACGCTGCTGCAGATCGAGAACGAGTTCTACGGCACGATCCGCCCGAAGCGGGTGATCCACCCGGGTGAGCGGCCGCTGCACGCGCTGCGCGAGCGCGGCGTCGAGTACGTCGAGGTGCGCTGCATGGACCTCGACCCGTTCGAGCCGGTGGGCATCGGCGCGGCGGCGATGCGGGTGATCGACCTGTTCCTGCTGCACTGCCTGCTCAGCGACAGCCCGCCGGACACGCCCGACGAGATCGCCGCGCTCGGCCGCAACCAGCAGCGCACCGCGGTGCGCGGGCGCGAACCGGGGCTGCGGCTGGAGCGCGGCGCCGACGAGGTGGCGCTGGTCGAGTGGGCCGAGCAGATCCTCGAGCAGTGCGCGCCGCTGGCCGAGGTGCTGGACGCGGCGCTCGGCGGCGACGCCTACCGCGGCGTGCAGCGCGCGGCGCTGGCCGCGCTCGCGCAGCCCGAGGCGCTGCCGTCGGCGCGGGTGCTGGCGGCGATGCGCGCCGAGCACGGCGGCTCCTACGTCGGCTTCGTGCGCGCGCGCTCCGAGCACACGCGCGCGCAGCTGTGCGCGCTGCCGTGGAGCGCCGAGCAGCAGCGCCGCTTCGAGGCGATGGCCGCCGAGTCGATCGCCGAGCAGCGGCGGATCGAGCTCGCCGACGCGCTGCCCTTCGAGCTGTACCGGCAGCAGTACCTGTCGCCGGCGCGGCTGAACCCGGCGCGCGTGGCCGCCTGATCCGGCCGCCTGCAGCGGCCGACGAACCCGGGTCTGGCGGCGGCGCGCTGCCCGGTGGTGCGGCGCGAGGCTCAGCGCCGCTGCGCCGGCGGCGGCGCAGCGTCGTTCGCCTGCGCTGCCGCCAGCCACTGCAGCACCGCCTGCGCGGTCGCCGCCGGCTGCTCCATCGGGAACAGGTGCGAACCTTCGATCCAGCCGATCCGGCCCTGGGTGAGCCGGCGCGTGGCCGCCAGCCCGATCTGCCGG
>CAZKCJ010000358.1:0-457 GCA_964550885.1 uncultured Rubrivivax sp.
CGCGGCCTTCCGCAAGGACGTCGGCATCGAGCGCCACTTCCGCGACGCGCGCGCCGCGTCGGTGATGGCGCCGACCTCCGACGCGCTGTACGACTTCATCGGCAAGGCCGAGTGCGGCCTGCCGCTGTTCTGACGACCCCGCAACTCGACGAAAGGCAAGCCATGTCCGACCGGACGCTCGTGCTGGGGGCGGTCGCCTACGCGCCCAAGGTCATCACCATCTGGGACGGCTTCAAGGAGTACTTCGTCGCCCACGGCCTGCCCTTCGACTACGTGCTGTACTCGAACTACGAGCGCCAGGTGCAGGCGCTGTTCGACGGCAGCATCGATGTCGCCTGGAACTCGCCGCTGGCCTGGATCCGCGCCGAGCGCATCGGCCGCGCGCGCGGCGAGCCGGTGCGCGCGATCGCGATGCGCGACACCGACCGCGACCTGAGCTCGGTGATCGTGGTCCGCG
>CAZKCJ010000358.1:467-2774 GCA_964550885.1 uncultured Rubrivivax sp.
GTCCGCGCCGACGCGCCGATCCACGCGCTCGCCGACCTGCGCGGCAAGCGCGTCGGCGTCGGCGCGATCGACTCGCCGCAGGCGACGCTGATCCCGCTGGACTACCTGCGCAGCCAGGGGCTCGAGCCGGGGCGCGACTTCACGGTGCGCCGCTTCGACGTGCTCGGCGGCAAGCACGGCGACCACATCGGCGGCGAGCGCGACGCCGCGAAGGCGCTGATGGCCGGCGAGCTGGACGCCGCCTGCATGATCGACGGCAACCACCTGCTGTTCGTCGGCGAGGGCACGCTGCCCGCGGGCCGCACCCGCGTGCTCGCGCAGACGCCGGCCTTCGACCACTGCAACTTCACCGTGACCGCGCGCGCCGACGGCGCGCAGGTCGAGCGGCTCGACCGGCTGCTGCAGCAGATGAGCTACGCCGACGCCGCGGTGCGCCCGCTGCTGGACCTCGAAGGGCTGAAGGCCTGGCGGCCCGGGCGCACCAGCGGCTACGCGCAGCTCGAGCGCGCGGTCGACGCGGCGCGCTTCTACGACGCGCAAGGGGCGATCCTTGAACCCGAATACCGCTACTGACCCGGCCGCCGAGGTCGACTGCGCCGACCTCGGCTTCGAGCGCGGCGCGCACCTGCTGATCAAGCGCGCGCTGCAGCGCGTGCCCGCGGGCGCGCGCGTCGCGGTGCGCAGCCGCGCGCCGGAGTTCATGCTGCACCTGACCGGCTGGTGCCGCGCGCAGGGGCACGCGCTCGAGCCGGGCGAAGCCGGCCGCGCGTGGATCACCCGCGGCCCGGCCGCCGACCAGCGCTGGAGCGGCGCGCAGCGCGCGGCGCCGGCGGCTGGCAATGGCGGCGCCGCAGCGCCGGCCGCCGCCGACGACGGCCACACCCACGCTGACGGCGTCGCCGAGCAGGCGCGCGCGAGCTGGGGCCTGGCCGCGCGCGGCGCGCTGGTCGAGGACGGTGGCCCCGACTTCGGCTTCACGCTGACCGAGAAGACCGGCATCTGGGCCGACGACGTCGCCCGCCTGTACGCGCAGGCGCAGGCACAGCAGTGGTCGCCCGACGAGGCGATCGATTGGGCGACGCCGTTCGAGCTGCCCGACGAGGTCGAGGACGCGGTGGTGCAGGTGATGACCTACCTGATCGAGAACGAGAACGCGGCGCTGCTGCTGCCCGCGCGCTTCCTCGGCCAGCTGCACCCGCACTTCCGCGAGGTCACGCAGCTGCTCGCGATCCAGATCGCCGACGAGGCGCGGCACGTCGAGGTCTTCACCCGCCGCGCGCTGCTCAAGCGCCGGCAGATGGGGCTGTCGACGGTCGGCGGCCAGGCCTCGCTGAAGACGCTGTTCGACGAGCCGGAGTTCGCGGTCGCGTCGTTCCTGCTGTCGGTGCTGGGCGAGGGCAGCTTCGTCAGCCTGCTGCACTTCCTGCAGGAGCACGCGCCCGACCCGCTGACGCGGCAGATCGCCAGGCTCGCCGCGCGCGACGAGGCGCGCCACGTCGCCTTCGGCATGGCGCACCTGGAGTACCAGCTCGAGCGCGACCCGGGCCTGCGCGCGCGGCTGGCGCTGGCGGTGCAGAGCCGCTACGACGCGCTCGCGCAGACCGCCGGGCTGAACGAGGAGGTGTTCGACGCGCTGGTGCTGCTGGCCGCCGGCGGCTGGTCGAGCGCGCAGATCGGCGCCGGCTTCGACAAGGTGCAGGCGCTGAAGGAGGACATGGCCGCGGGCCGGCGGCTGCGGATGAAGCGGCTCGGCTTCGCGCCCGAGGACGCGTCGCGGCTGGCCGCGCTGCACACCCGCAACTTCATGTGAGCGCGGCCGCCGCGGCGGCGCCGCGGCGCCGCTACTTGCGCAGCCCGAAGTAGCCGCGCAGCACCCACAGCCGCCGCCAGCGGTTCAGCCGCTCGAAGCGCGCGCGCCGCTGCGCGCCCATCGCGTCGGGCTGGAACTGCGCCCACTTCTTGTAGATGCCGCCCAGGTCCAGGCCCTCGAACCAGCGGCGCAGCGGCCCGGGCATCCAGCGCGTGGACAGCGCCGCCTGGAAGTCGATGATCCCGGGCGTGCCGTCGGGCCGCAGCAGCAGGTTGTTGCCGCCGCGCGTGTCCAGGTGCACCAGCCCGCGCGCGTGCACCTGCTGCAGCAGCGCCTCCAGCGCGCCCAGGAACTCGACGCTGAGCCCCTCGCCGTCCAGCTCCACCCGCCCCAGCGTGCGCCCGGGCACGTAGCGCGCCGCCAGCGCGTGCGCGTCGATCCGGAAGGCCTGCGCCGGCACGCCCGGCAGGCCGTCGAGCCGCTGCAGCGCGCGCACC
>CAZKCJ010000359.1:0-2772 GCA_964550885.1 uncultured Rubrivivax sp.
TGCGGGTCGAGCTCGACCCGCTGCGGCTGCAGGCGCTGGACGCGACCGCCGCCGACGTGTCGCGCCGGCTGCGCCAGGTGCAGCAGGAGGCGGCCGGCGGCCGCGCGGACGTGGGCGGCGCCGAGCAGGCGGTGCGCACGATCGCCACCGTGCGCAGCGCCGCCGAGCTGGCGGCGATGGAGATCGCGCTGTCCGACGGCCGCCGCATCCGGCTGGACCAGGTCGCGAGCGTCAGCGACACCGTCGCCGAGCGGCGCTCGGCGACGCTGCTCGACGGCCGCCCGGTGGTCGGCTTCGAGATCACGCGCAGCCGCGGCGCCGGCGAGGTCGAGGTCGCCGCCGGCGTGCGCGCCGAGCTCGAGCGGCTGCGCGCCGCGCACCCCGACCTGCGCTTCACCGAGGCCTTCAACTTCGTCGACCCGGTGCTCGAGAACTACGACGGCTCGCTGCTGCTGCTGTACGAGGGCGCGGTGCTGGCGGTGCTGGTGGTGTGGCTGTTCCTGCGCGACTGGCGCGCGACGCTGGTGTCGGCGACCGCGCTGCCGCTGTCGGTGATCCCGACCTTCGGCGCGATGTACTTCCTGGGCTTCACGATCAACGTCGTCACCCTGCTGAGCCTGTCGCTGGTGGTGGGCATCCTGGTCGACGACGCGATCGTCGAGATCGAGAACATCATGCGCCACCTGCGCCTGCCCGCGGCTGCGCCGGCCGCAGGCGCAGCGGTTGACGCACCGGCCGATATGACGGCCGACGGCGCCAGCGCTGCCGCGGCGGCCACGGTGTTCAAGTCGCCGTACCAGGCGGCGATGGAGGCCGCCGACGAGATCGGGCTGGCGGTGATCGCGACCACCTTCACGCTGATCGCGGTGTTCCTGCCCACGGCCTTCATGGGCGGCATCGCCGGGCGCTTCTTCGTGCAGTTCGGCTGGACCGCGGCGATCGCGGTGTTCTTCTCGCTGGTGGTCGCGCGGATGCTCACGCCGATGATGGCCGCGTACCTGCTGCGCCGGCCGCGGCGCGTGCACCGCGAGCCGCGCTGGCTGGGCCTGTACCTGCGCTGGGCGCAGTGGTGCCTGCGCCACCGCGTGCTGACGATGCTGGCGGTGGCCGCGTTCTTCGCCGGCTCGTTCGCGCTGGTGCCGCTGCTGCCCACCGGCTTCCTGCCGCCCGACGACCTGTCGCAGACCCAGGTGACGGTGTCGCTGCCGCCGGGCGCCACGCTCGCGCAGACCGAGACCGCGGCCGAGCAGGCGCGCGTGCTGGTGCAGGGCAACCCGCACGTGCGGCTGGTCTACACCGCGATCGGCGGCGGCCAGAGCGGTGGCGACCCGTTCGCGGTGGGCGCGGCCGAGGTGCGCGTGGCCACGCTGACGATCAACCTGACGCCGCGCGCCGAGCGCGGCGGCGTGACCAAGCAGCAGGTCGAGGCCGACCTGCGCGCGCGGCTGCAGGCACTGCCGGGCGCGCGCGTGAAGGTCGGCTTCGGCGGCTCGTCGGAGAAGTACATCCTGGTGCTGGCCGGCGAGGACGGCCGCGTGCTCGCCGAGCACGCGCGCCGGGTCGAGGTCGAGCTGCGCACGATCCCCGGCATCGGCAACGTGAGCTCGACCTCGAGCCTGCTGCGCCCCGAGCTGATCGTGCGCCCCGACTTCGCGCGCGCCGCCGACCTGGGCGTGACCTCGGCGGCGATCGCCGACACGCTGCGCATCGCCACCGCCGGCGACTACGACCAGGCGCTGCCCAAGCTGAACCTGGCGCAGCGCCAGGTGCCGGTGGTGGTGCGGCTCGCGACCGACGCGCGCGCCGACCCCGAGCTGCTCGCGCGGCTGGCGGTGCCCGGCGCCAACGGCCCGGTGCGGCTGGGCAACGTCGCCACGATCGAGCTGGGCAGCGGCCCGGCGCAGATCGACCGCTACGACCGGCTGCGCAACATCAACTTCGAGATCGAGCTCAACGGCCAGCCGCTGGGCGAGGTCGAGGCCGCCGCGCACGCGCTGCCCAGCCTGCAGCAGCTGCCGCCGGGCGTGAGCCAGACCAGCGTCGGCGACGCCGAGGCGATGGCCGAGCTGTTCGACAGCTTCGCGCTGGCGATGGTCACCGGCGTGCTGTGCATCTACGTGGTGCTGGTGCTGCTGTTCCACGACTTCGTGCAGCCGGTGACGATCCTCGCCGCGCTGGTGCTGTCGATCCCGGGCGCGTTCCTGGCGCTGTTCGTGACCCGCACCGCGATCTCGATGCCGTCGATGATCGGGCTGATCATGCTGATGGGCATCGCCACCAAGAACTCGATCCTGCTGGTCGAGTACGCGATCATGGCGCGGCGCGAGCGCGGCCTGGCGCGGCTGGACGCGCTGCTCGACGCGGCCGCCAAGCGCGCGCGGCCGATCGTGATGACCACGATCGCGATGGGCGCGGGGATGATGCCGATCGCGCTCGGGCTGGGCACCGACCCGAGCTTTCGCTCGCCGATGGCGATCGTGGTGATCGGCGGGCTGGTCACCAGCACCTTCCTCAGCCTGCTGGTGATCCCGGTGGTCTTCACCTACGTCGACGACTTCGTGCAGCGGCTGCAGCGCTGGCTGCGCCGCGGGCGCGCGCCGCGGCCGGCGGCGGCTGCTGGCTGACGGCTGACGCGGCCCGGCGGCTGCTGCGGCTGCGGCGGCTGCGGCGGCCGCCGCGGCGCCTGCCGGGCGGCAGCGGCAGCGCGTGAGCGGCCGCGCCGCGTACCGGCACCGCGCAGCGGCGCGTTTCGCCCGCTGATCCGCCGAGCGG
>CAZKCJ010000360.1:0-504 GCA_964550885.1 uncultured Rubrivivax sp.
CCCGCTGCAGCCGGCGCAGCACCGGCGCCGCGGCGCCGCCAGGCTCAGGCGGCCAGCGCGCGCCGGCTGGCGAAGCGCCGGCGCGGGTCGTACGGGAACACGTCGTGCACGTGCCCGGCGAGGATGCGCTGCTTGTGCTGCTGCCAGAAACCGGGGTCCAGCAGCTCGGCGTGGTGCGCGAGGAAGACCGCGCGCACCCGCGGGTCGCCCAGCAGGAAGGGGCCGAAAGTCTCGGGGTAGACGTCGCGCGGACCCACCGGGTACCAGGGCTCGCCGCCGAGCTCGTCCTCGTCGGTGGGCGGCGCCGGCACGCGGCGGAAGCTGCAGTCGGTCAGGTACTCGATCTCGTCGTAGTCGTAGAACACCACCTTGCCGTGGCGGGTCATGCCGAAGTTCTTCCACAGCAGGTCGCCGGGGAAGATGTTGGCCGCCACCAGGTCGCGGATCGCGTTGCCGTCCTCGCTCACCGCGCGCTCCAGCTGCGCCGGCGTGGCCTCGTGCAGG
>CAZKCJ010000360.1:514-2770 GCA_964550885.1 uncultured Rubrivivax sp.
TCCGGCGCTCGATGTAGACGTGGCGGATCACCAGCGCGTCGCCGTCGTCCTCGAGCAGGCTCGGGCAGTCGCGCTGCAGCTCGGCGAGCAGCTCGGGCGCGAAGCGCGCGCGCGGGAAGGCGACGTCGCTGTACTCCAGCGTGTCGGCCATCCGGCCGACCCGGTCGTGACGCTTGACCAGCCGGTACTTGGCCTGCACCTCGGCGCGGGTCAAGTCCTTCTGCGGCGGGAAGACGTCGCGGATCACCTTGAACACGTACGGGTAGCTGGGCAGGTCGAAGACCAGCATCACCATGCCCTTGACGCCCGGCGCGACCCGGAAGCGGTCGCTCGAGTGGCGCAGGTGGTGCAGGAAGTCGCGGTAGAACAGGTTCTTGCCCTGCTTGTGCAGGCCGAGCGCGCTGTACAGCTCGGAGCGCGCCTTGCGCGGCATCAGGCTGCGCAGGAACTGCACGTAGGCGCTGGGCACGTCCATGTCGACCATGAAGTACGCGCGCGCGAAGCTGAACAGCAGCAGCAGCTCGTCCTCGCCCAGCATCACGGTGTCGATCGCGAGCGCGCCGGCGTCGGTGTGCAGGATCGGCAGCGCGAACGACGTCTGCGCGTAGCCGTTGACGATCTTGCCGACCGCGTACGCGCCCTTGTTGCGGAAGAACAGCGACGCCAGCATCTGGATCTGGAAGTTCGGCCGCAGCGTCCAGCGCGCCAGCGGCTGGCCGTCGCGCTGCTCGAGCGCGGCCAGCACGTCGGCCAGGTCGCGGTCCAGGTCCTCGAACGGGCGGCGCAGCCCGAAGTCCTCGATCAGCCGGTGCAGCGTCGCGCGCAGCGTCGCGCGCGTCGGGTAGTACGCGCGGTAGGCCGGCGTGATCGTCGGGTCGTGGTCCTCGATGTACTCGGTCGACACCGCCGGCCACACGAAGATGAAATCGTTGCGGAAGTAGGTGCGGTGCAGCAGCTTGACCGTGACCGAGTTGAAGAAGGTCTCGGCCAGCTCCGGCTGGTGGTGCTCGACCAGCAGCCCGATGTACAGCAGCTTGACCTGCTGCCACGCCGCCATCGACAGCTGGTCGACCGCGAACTCGCCGCGCAGCCGCTCGGCCGCCTCGCGCACGCGCTGGTCGTAGTACTCGATCCGCTCGCGCTGCGCCGCCTGCTGGCCGTGCCAGTCACCGGCCTCGAAGCGCAGCTTCGCGCCGGCGCTGAGCTGGCGGAACAGTCGGTAGTGGCGGTCGAAGCCCTCGAGCAGCGCGCACGCAACCTCGTACGCACGCGGCTCGGTGATCCGGGCCGGGACGGTCAGCCGCCTCATCTAGGGGCGTCGCCCGCGGCCTCGCCCACCGGATAGCGCTTGACCGCGGCCGGCACCACCTCGACCACCTGCTCCGGCTGGTTGATCGTCACCTGCAGGTCCTTCAGCAGCCCGTCGGCGAGCCCGTAGACCCAGCCGTGCACGGCCACCTGCTGGCCGCGCTGCCACGCGTCCAGCAGCACCGTCGTGGTCGCGACGTTGCCAACCTGATAGATCACGTTCAGCTCGCACAGCACCCGCTCCTGCTGCTCGGGCGGCAGGTGGTCGAGCCGCGCGCGGTGGCGCAGCCGGATGTCGTAGAGATGGCGCAGCCAGTTGTCGGCGATCCCCACGCGAATCCCGCGCATCGCCGCGCGCACCCCGGCGCAGCCGTAGTGGCCGACGACGACGATGTGCCGCACCTGCAGCTGCTCGACCGCGAACTGGATCGTCGACAGCGCGTTCAGGTCCGAGTGCACCACCAGGTTGGCGACGTTGCGGTGCACGAACACCTCGCCCGGGTCTAGGCCGGTGATCTGGTTGGCCGGCACGCGGCTGTCGGCGCAGCCGATCCACATGTAGCGCGGGCTCTGCTGGCTGGCCAGGCGGGTGAAGAAGCCCGGTTCACGGGCGCTGGTGGCCTCGGCCCAGCGGCGGTTGCGGTCGAGCAGGCCGGCGATGTCGTCTTCCATCGCGCAAGTGTAGGCAGCTACGGCGGCGGCGCGCACGCGGCGCGCGGATGCGCTGCCGCGCGTGCGGCGGGCGCGGCCCGAGCGGCCGGCAGCGCCGGCCCGCTTCGGCCATAATGCCGCCCTCGCGGGCGTTGCCGGCTGCGCACGGCGCGCTGCCAAAGGCGGCGGCCGGGCGGGCACCGCGGCCCGCCGCGGTGCCCGCGCACGAAGGAGAACCCGATGCTAAGAAGTTATCCGTAAATAGTACACTTTCGTTCCGAGCCGCATTTCACGCGG
>CAZKCJ010000361.1:0-2753 GCA_964550885.1 uncultured Rubrivivax sp.
GGCTGCTGCGCCGGCTGCGTCGTCCGCTGCGCCGGCTGCGTCCGCTGCGTCCGCTGCAGCGCCGGCCGCGGCGGCGCCGGCCTGCGGCGCGCCGCCCTTCGACGCGGTCGTGCGTGGCGCGCAGCGGATCGACGGGCCGATCGTCGCCTGGCGCAAAGGCGCCAGGCTGTGGCTCGAACTCGCGCCGGCCGACTTCGGCCGCCCGTTCCTGCTGTCGCCGAAGCTCGCCACCGGGCTGGGCCAGCCGCCGGTGATCGGCGGGCTGATGAGCTATCCGTTCCGCGGCGCGGGTGGCGCGCAGCTGGTGGAGTTCAGCCGCGTGCACGACACCGTGCGGCTGCTCGCGCGCAACACCGACGCGGTCGCCGCGCCCGGCACGCCCGAGGCGCGCGCGGTCGCGGTGTCGTTCTCGCCCAGCCTGCTGGGCAGCGTGCCTGTCGCCAGCCGGCCGCACCCCGAGCGGCACAGCGTGCTGGTCGAGGTCAACGGCATCTTCCTCGGCGACCTGCTCGGCGTGGCGATGCGGCTGCAGCAGACCTGGCGCCAGGGCTACGTGCACGACGCCCGCAACAGCGTGATCACCGGGGTGCGCGGCAGCGCGCAGGCGCTGGAGATCGAGACCCAGCACCACTACGTCGCGGCGACGATCGCCGCGCCCACGCCCGGTGCGCCTGCCGGCGCGCCGGCGCCGAGCTGGCCGGCGCACCTGCCCGACACCCGCAGCCTGTTCGTCGGCCAGCACTTCTCGCTGGTCGCGCTGCCCGCGGCGCCGATGCCGGCACGGCCGGCCGATGCGCGCATCGGCACGATGACGCGCACGCTGCTGGACTTCAGCGACGACCTCGCGCGCACGCCGCGCCGGCACGTCGTCGCCCGCTGGCGGCTGCAGCAGCAGGACCCAGCGGCGCCGCGCTCGCCGCCGGTGCAGCCGATCACCTTCTGGATCGACCGCAACGTGCCGCTGAAGTACCGCCCGGTGGTCGCCGAGGCGATCCTCGAGTGGAACCGCGCGTTCGAGCGGATCGGCTTCAGCGACGCGATCGTCGTCCGCCAGCAGCCCGACGACGCCGACTGGAGCACGCTCGACGCCGGCCACGCGTCGGTGCGCTGGCTGATGTCGGCCGAGGTCGGCTTCGGCGCGATCGGGCCGAAGCACGTGGATCCGCGCAGCGGCGAGATCCTGGACGCCGACATCGGCTTCGAGAGCCTGTCGGCGCGGGCGCAGCGCAGCGTGCGCGCGCAGATCCTGGCGGGCGCGGCGGAGTTCAGCGCGGTCGTCGGCGGCGCCTCGGCGCGCGCCGACGACGAGCACTGCGACGCCGCCGCGCAGCTGACCGACCAGCTCGGCTACGCGCTCGACCTGATGGCGGCGCAGGCGGCGCTGCCGGTGGACGAGCCGGCGACCGAGGCCTTCGTGCAGGCCTACGTGAAGAGCACGATCCTGCACGAGGTCGGCCACGCGCTCGGGCTGCGCCACAACTTCCGCGCGTCGCGCGTCTACAGTGCCGCGCAGCTGGCCGATCCGGCCTTCACCGCGGCCAACGGCATCTCCGGCTCGGTGATGGACTACAACGCGATCAACCTGCCGCCGCGCGGGCGCGACGGCGTGGCGATGTTCCAGACGACGCTCGGCCCCTACGACTACTGGGCGATCGAGTACGCGTACCGGCCGCTGGCCGCGGCCGACGAAGCGGCCGCGCTGCAGCGCATCGCCGCGCGCAGCGCCGAGCCGCTGCTGGCCTACGGCAGCGACGAGGACGCGGCGCTGGGCATCGACCCGGAGACGATCCAGCTCGACCTGGGCGCCGATCCGCTGGCCTTCGCGGCCGGGCGGCTGGCGTTCGCGCGCGAGCTGTTCCAGCTGCAGGAGACGCGCGCGCTGCCGCCCGAGCAGAGCTACGCGCAGCTGCGGCGCGCGCTGGCCTACGCGCTCGCCGACGTCGCGCGCGCGGCCGGCGTGCTCAGCCGCCAGATCGGCGGCCTGCGCACGCTGCGCGACCACCCGGGCAGCGGCCGCGAGCCGCTGCTGCCGGTGCCGGCGCCGGTGCAGCGCGACGCGCTGGCGCTGCTCGCGCGCGAGCTGTTCGCCGCCGACGCGCTGCAGGTCAGCCCGGCGCTGCAGCGCCGGCTGGCGCCGGACTTCGACGATCGCCACGATCTGGCGGCGGTGCCCACCGACTACCCGGTGGCGCAGCGGCTGTTCGAGCTGCAGCGCAGCGTGCTCGCACAGCTGCTGAGCGACGCGGTCGCCGCGCGCATCCTCGACAACCTCGGCAAGCTCGACCGGCCGGCCCAGGGCTTCAGGCTCAAAGAGCTGTACGCGCGGCTGGCGCGCGCGCTGTGGAGCGAGCTGGCGGCCGCGCGCCCGATCGCGCCGGCGCGGCGCGCGCTGCAGCGCGAGCACGCGAACCGGATCGCCGCCGCGCTGCTGCGCCCGGGCGCGCACGCGCGCGCCGATGCGCGCAGCCTGCAGCGGGCCGCCGCGCAGCAGCTGCTGACGCAGCTCGAGCGCGCGCTCGCACAGCACGGCAACGCGCTCGACGCGGCGACTCACGCGCACCTGAGCGACAGCGCCGACACGCTGCGCCAGGCGCTGGCGGCGCGGCCGATCCGCGGCGGCTGAGGCTCGGAACAGACGAACGGGCCCCGTGCGGGGCCCGTTGCAGGCGGGACCGACGGCCCGCGCGGGCCGCCGGCGCGCGCTCATACCAAGTCGCGTTCAAGAGATTAGATATGATGATCGTCCACGGACT
>CAZKCJ010000362.1:0-2749 GCA_964550885.1 uncultured Rubrivivax sp.
GGCTGGGGGTCGAGCCCGGCAGCCGGCGCGCGACCGCGCTGGCGCTGGTGCCGCACCTGCACTGCGGCCGCGCCGACCCGCGGCGCGACCGGCAGGCGCTGCAGGCACTCGCGCACGCGGCGCTGGCCTTCACGCCGATGGTCAGCCTGGACCCCGGCGCCGGCGGGCCCTGCGTGCTGCTCGAGGGGCAGCCCAGCCTGCGCTGCTTCGGCGGGCTGCCGCGGCTGCAGCAGCGGCTGCTCGCGGCGGTCACCGCGCTGCAGCCGCTGGAGCTGCAGCACCGGCTGGCGGCGGCGCCCACCGCCGCCGCCGCCGCGCTGTTCGCGCGCTGGCGCGCCGACCTGGCCCTGGGCGCGCACGTCGCCGACCGCGGCGCGCTGCACGCGCTGCTCGCCCAGGCGCCGCTGGCGCTGCTCGACGCGACCGGCGCCGCCGCGGCCGCGCTGCAGGACCTGGGCCTGCACACGGTAGGCCAGGCGCGCCGGCTGCCGCGCAACGGGCTGGCGCGCCGCCTGGGGCCGCAGCTGCTGCTGGCGCTGGACCGGGCGCACGGCGACGCGCCCGACCCGCGCCCGCCGGTGCGGCCGCAGCCAGGCTTCAGCGCGCACTGCGAGCTGGCCGAGCGCGCCGACTGCAGCGCGCAGCTGCTCGCGGCCGCGGCGCTGCTGCTGGCCCGGCTGGTGGCCTGGGCGCAGGCGCAGCACGCGCGCGTCGGCGGCTTCACGCTGCTGCTGCAGCACGAGCGCCGGCACCGCGCCGAGACCGATGCACCGGGCTGCACCGAGCTCGGCGTGGCGCTGGCCGAGCCGTCGAACGACCCGCAGCACCTGCAGCTGCTGCTGCGCGAGCGGCTGGCGCGGCTGCAGCTGCCGGCGCCGACCCTGCAGCTGCGGCTGCGCTGCGACCGGCTGCAGCACGGCCCGGCGCCGAACGGCGAGCTGTTCCCGACCCCGGCCAGCGCGGACGAAGGGCTGGCCCGGCTGATCGAGCGGCTGCAGGCGCGGCTCGGCCCGCAGCGCGTGTGCAGCCCGGTGGCGGTGGCTGACCACCGCCCCGAGCGTGCGACCGCCTGGGTGCCGGCGGATGCGCCGCTGGCGGCGCGCCCGGCAGCGGCGGGTGTGCCGTCGGAGCAGGCCGCGCCGACCCGTCCGGTGTGGCTGCTCGAGCCGCCGCAGCCGCTGCCCGAGCGTGGCGGGCAGCCCTGGCTCGACGGCGGCGCGCTGCAGCTGCTGGCCGGGCCCGAGCGGATCGAGGCCGGCTGGTGGGACGGCGCCCCGGCGCTGCGCGACTACTTCGTCGCACGCGCCGCCGACGGCGCGCTGGCGTGGATCTACAGGCTGCGGCCGGGCGGCGACGCGGCGGTCGCCGGCGGCTGGTTCCTGCACGGGCGCTTTGCTTGAGCCTCTGCGCGAGCGCAGCATCGGCCCGCGGCTGCGCTGCGGCCGGTGGTGCGCTTCTGGCGGCGCGAGGTCGCCGCGACCTAGGCCGGCAACCCCTGCAGCGCCCGCGCCAGGCTGCGGGCGCCCGCAGGGCCGATGCCGCAGGCTCGAGCGCCCGCGACGGCACCTGCGTCAGCCGGCTGAACCGCAGCCCGGCTGCAGCGCACCGGCGGGCTGTGACCCGTGATTGCCCGCCGCGGTTGCGCTGCCGCAGTCGTGCCCCGCGTCAGCGCGGCTTCGCGTGCGGGCTCACGTAGTCGCCCACCGTGGTGCGGAAGGCGACGTTGAGCCGGTTCCAGCCGTTGATCGTGATGATCGCCAGCGTCAGGTCCACCAGCGCCTTCTCGTCGAAGTGCTGGCGCACCTGCTGGTACACCGCGTCGGGCACGTCCTGCGTGTTCGCGAGCTGGGTCAGCGCCTCGGTCCAGGCCAGCGCCGCGCGCTCGCGCTCGCTGTAGCAGGGCGCGTCACGCCACACCGGCAGCAGGTACAGCCGCTGCTCGGTCTCGCCCAGCGCGCGCGCATCCTTGGTGTGCATGTCCAGGCACCACGCGCAGCCGTTGAGCTGCGACGCGCGCGACTTGACCAGCTCCAGCAGCGACTCCTCCAGTCCGCAGCGGTTGACCTGCAGCTGCACCTGCAGCATCGCCTTGTAGGCGTCGGGGGAAGCGAGCTTGTAGTCCAGGCGTTGTTGCATCGAAGACCTCCGTGGGGGGTTGACAGAGTCGGAATCGGGCTGGCCGCGGCCCGGCGGGGCTGCGCGGCGCCGGCCTGCGGCCGTGCGCCGCCGCTGCGGTGGCGCGGCATCCGCGCTGCCGTCGGGCGCGGTTGCGCCCGGTCGCCGGCTTGGCCCTGGGCGGGCGGGGCCGGCATCGCCGGCGTATTCTCGGCGCTGCACGCCCCCGCTCCCGCCGATCGATCGATGACCCTTGCACCCTCGCAGCGCTGCCGTCGTCGCATCGACCGCCCAGCGCTCGCCGCCCGGCCGCCGCCGCGCATGCGCCGCGGCCGCAGCTGCCGGCCGGCCGCGGGCGTGTGATGAGCAGCGGCTGCGAGCTCGCCGGCGACGCCGGCTGCGCGGCGGCGGCAGCTGCGCCGCCGCCGGTGCGCCGGGTGCTGATGTTCGCGATCATCGCGCTGGCGCTGCTGATGATGTCGGTCGACTCGACGATCGTCGCGACCGCGCTGCACTCGCTGCAGCTGGGCCTGGACACCTCGATCAACTGGGCCGGCTGGACGATCACCGCCTACTCGTTCGGCTTCGTGCTGATGCTGCCGATCAGCGGCAAGCTCAGCGAGCGCTACGGCCG
>CAZKCJ010000363.1:0-2711 GCA_964550885.1 uncultured Rubrivivax sp.
TGGCGCACAAGGGCAAGCAGCCCGCCTGAGGCTGCCGGTGGCACCGGCCGGCGCCGCGCCGCGGCGCGCAGCCTGCGGCGCATCGCGGCGCGTCCGAGCGGCGGAGCCAGGCGGCGCCGCTCCAGGCGCAGCGCGCGGCCGTCACGCGCAACACGGCGAGCAGCTGCAGCAACGCGCGGCGCCAGCTGCAGCGGGCGCACGAGCCGGCGTGGCCGAGTGCAACCCCGGCGCTCAGCTCGCGGGTGCGTGCAGCGCCGTCGGCCGCGGCTGCGTGAGCGCGGCAATCGCCCACAGCAGCGCGATCAGCGCTGCCGCGGCCGCGACCCGCAGCGCCGGCGCGAGCTGCTCCAGGTACCACAGGAACAGGCCCAGACCCGCGACCGCGAGCGCGAACAGGCCGAGCGCCGCCGCCTGCGCGGCGCGGCCGACCTGCGGGTCGTAGCGCTCGACCCGGGCGAGCTCGAAGGCCGGCTTCGGCCAGCGCGCGGCCACGTCGGCCGGCCGCCAGCCGGGCGGCTTCAGCCACAGCCGCAGCCGGTCGCGCCAGCGGCGCGCGCGCCGGCTGTCGCGCCACAGCTCGGCGTAGACCTGCAGGTTGGCCCACACCGGGTCGAAGCTGCGCAGCGGCGAGCGCGTGCCGTACACGCAGCGTTCGGCGTCGTCCTCCTCGGTGAAGGTGCCGAACAGGCGATCCCACACGATCAGGATGCCGCCATAGTTGCGGTCCAGGTAGCGGTCGTTGACCGCGTGGTGCACGCGGTGGTTGCTCGGGCTGCAGAACCAGCGGTCGAACCAGCCGAGCCGGCCGATCTGCTGGGTGTGCACCCAGAACTGATACAGCAGGTCGATCAGCGCGACCGTGCCAAACACCAGCGGCGGCACGCCGGCCAGCGCCAGCGGCAGGTAGAACAGCCAGCCGAACACGAAGCCGCTGCTGGTCTGGCGCAGCGCGGTCGACAGGTTGTAGTCCTCGCTCTGGTGGTGCACCGCGTGCGCGGCCCACAGCACCGCGACCCGGTGGCCGGCGCGGTGGTACCAGTAGTAGCAGAAGTCGTAGGCGAGCAGCGCGCCGATCCACACCGCGGGCGAGTCGGCCGGCAGCCGCCAGAGCGCGAGGTGCTCGAAGGCCAGGCCGTACACGGCGACGCCCAGCAGCGCGCCGAACACGCCGGTCACCTGGCTCATCACGCCGAGCCCCATGCTGGCCAGCGCATCGCCGAGCCGGTAGGTGTCGCGGCCGCGCCGGCGGCCCAGCCACCACTCCAGCGCGATCGCCAGCAGGAACACCGGCGTGGCCAGCACGATCACGTGCGCCGCGGTCATGGCCGGCATTGTGGCGCCGGTTATGCTCGCTGCGCGCTGCACCCCGCAGCCCTGGAGCCTGCCGCGACGATGCGCTTCCTGCTGGTGGAAGACGACCGGATGATCGGCGAGAGCCTGCGCGAGGCGCTGCGCGCCGAGGGCCACGCGGTCGACTGGGTGCGCGACGCCGACGCCGCGATCGCCGCGGTCGCCAGCGAGCGCTTCGACCTGGTGCTGCTGGACCTCGGGCTGCCGCAGCGCGGGCCGTCCACCGGCGGCGGGCTGGACGTGCTGCGCAGCCTGCGCGGCCGCGCCGACCCGACGCCGGTGATCGTGCTGACCGCGCGCGACGGGCCCGGCGACCGCGTCGCCGGGCTGGACGCCGGCGCCGACGACTACCTGGTCAAGCCCTTCGACCTGGGCGAGCTGCTCGCGCGCATCCGCGCGGTGCTGCGCCGCCACGCCGGCCGCGCCGCGCCGCGGCTGGAGCACGCCGGCGTGGTGCTCGACCCGGCGACCCGGCAGGTCACGCTGCACGGCGAGCCGGTGCTGCTGTCGGCGCGCGAGTACGCGGTGCTGGAGCTGCTGCTGCAGCGCCCCGGCGCGGTGCTGTCGCGCGCACAGATCGAGGACCGGCTGTACGGCTGGGGCGAGGAGATCGAGAGCAACGCGGTCTCGGTCTACGTGCACCAGCTGCGCAAGAAGCTGGGCGCCGACTACATCCGCAGCATGCGCGGCGTCGGCTACTTCCTCGCGCCGCAGGCCGGCTGATGCGCTCGCTGCGGGCGCGGCTGCTGCTGGTCGTGCTGGGGCTGCTCGCCGGCGCGGCGCTGCTCAGCGGCGCGCTGACCTACCGCCGGGTGCACGCCGAGGTCGAGGCGCTGTTCGACTACCAGCTGCGCCAGATGGCGCTGTCGCTGCGCGACCAGGGCGAGGTCGCGCCGGCCCAGGCGGCGGCGCTGGCCGACGGGCAGCTGGACTTCGTCGTGCAGATCTGGACCGCCGACGGCCGCGCGATCTACGCGCCGCGGCCGCACGCGCAGCTGCCGCGGCGCATCCAGCTCGGCTTCGCCGACGTCGGCGCCGGCGGCACCACCTGGCGCAGCTACACCGTGGCCACGCCGGGGCGGGTGATCCAGGTCGCGCAGCCGCTGGCGGTGCGCAGCCGGCTCGCAGCCGCAGCCGCGTGGCGCAGCGCCTGGCCGCTGCTGCTGCTGGCACCGCTGCTGGCGGCGCTCGCCTGGTGGCTGACCACGCGCGCGCTGGCGCCGCTGGAGCGGCTCGCCGGCGCGGTGCGCAGCCGCGACGCGGCGTCGCTGGCGCCGCTGCCCGAGGCCGGGCTGCCGCTGGAGCTGGCGCCGCTGGTCAGCGCGCTGAACGCGCTGCTGCAGCGGCTGGCGCAGGCGCTG
>CAZKCJ010000364.1:0-2690 GCA_964550885.1 uncultured Rubrivivax sp.
CCGCATCGACGCCCACACTGCCAGCGCCACCACCGGCACCGCCGCGGCCGCGGTCAGCTCGGCGCTGACCGGCCAGCCGATGCGCTGCGCACCCTTGGCCAGGTAGGCGACCAGCCCGACCGCGTAGTAGGTGATCGCCGCCACCGACAGGCCTTCGACCGTGGCCTGCAGCTTCAGCTGCAGCGCCTGGCGCCGGTTCATCGTGGCCAGCAGCTCGCGGCTGGAGCGCTGCTGCTCGACCTCGACCCGGGTGCGCAGCAGGTCGCCGACGCGCGCGATCCGCGCCGACAGCGCCGCCTGGCGCCGGTCGGCCGAGCGGCAGGTGGCCATCGCCGGGCTCAGCCGCCGCTCGATGAAGCCGCGCAGCGACAGCATGCCGTCGATCCGCGCCTCGGCGATGTCGGCCAGCCGCTGGCGCACCAGCTCGTCGTAGGCGGCGCTGGCCGAGAAACGCGCGTGGGTGCTCGCGTACAGCTCCTCGAGCTCGGCGGCCAGCCGGGTCAGCCGGTCCAGCAGCGCCGGCTCGTCGGCGCGCGCCGCCTGGCGCACCGCGCGGGCGAGCGCGGCCAGCTCGGCTTCGCCTTGCGCGAGCCACTGCACCGCGCGGCGCGCGGCGGGCAGGCCCAGCAGCGCGGCCATCCGGTAGGTCTCGATCTCCAGCACCCGCTGCACCAGCCGGCCCAGCCGGTGCGGCGTGGCCGCGCCCGGCGTCGCCGGGTCGGTCAGCACCAGCACGCGCAGGCAGCCGTCAGCGCGCAGCCGCAGGTCGGTGTGCAGCGCGCAGCTGTGGCTGATCACCCGCGACCCGGTCACGCCGTTGCCGCCGAACAGCCGTGCGAGCAGCGCGGGCGGGTCCGGCGCGGCGCGGTCCGCCGCCGGCACCGCCCACAGGTGGATCCCGGTCAGCGCGCGCCCGGGCAGCGCCGCGCGCCAGGCGGCGGGCGCCAGCTCGGCCGCGGTCGGCGGCTCGCCTTCGGCCAGCGCCGCAACCTCGGCCGCGCTCAGCTCGCGCACGAAGGTCCAGGCGACGAACTCGGTGTGCAGCTCGAAGCGCAGGCTGAACTCGCCGCAGTCGGCCTGCGCGAAGGCAGCGTCGGCGGGCGGCGCGCTCTGGCCGACGCCCGCCAGCAGCTGCGCGAGGTGCTCGCGACTGGTGGCGCGCTCGGTCTGGGTTGCCAGCATCACCCGGTGGGTCACCGCCAGCGGCGCGTGCAGCTGCGGCGCCGGCCGCGCGTGCAGCTCGTGGTGCAGCGCCGCGTGCAGCTCGGGGCTGAACACGTCGGGTGGAAGCTGCGCGGTCGGCATGGCGGGTGGGGCGAACGCAGCGCAGGCAGCGGTGGGGGCGGGCCGAGTTGGCGGAGGCGGCGCAGCGTGCAAAGCGTGCAAAGCGTGCAAAGCGGGCAGAGCGGGCAGAGCGGGCAGAGCGGGCAGAGCGGGCAGAGCGGGCGGGGCGATTGTCCGTGCTTCCGCACGCCAGGGAGGCACCGACGCCCGCGCCGGTGCCGCGCAGCGGGTCGATCTGGCCCGGCTTCACCCGCCTGCTTGGCGGCTGGCCGCGCGCTGCGGCTGCCGACAATCGGTCGATGTCGAAGCCGGTCCGGGGGGTCGTTGCGCTCGCGGCGCTGCTCGCGCTGGCGGGCTGCGGCGGGCCGCAGGTGCGCAGCCTGGCCAATGGCTCGGGGCCGGCGGCCTACGAGCTGCGCGCGAGCACGCCCGACGCGGTGCACGCGCAGGCGCAGCGCCTGTGCGCGCACGGCTACCGGGTGCTGCGCAGCGCCCGCTCGGGCACCGCCGCCGAAGACCCGGACGCGCCCGAGGCGCGCTGGCTGATTGCCGCCGGCGACTGGCTGAGCGGCCAGCCCGCCAGCGTCGCCCAGGCGACCATCGTCTGCCGCGGCTGAGCGCGCACGGCGCGCCGGCAGCGCGCTGAGACCGGGGCGCCGGCAGTGCGCTGAGACCGGGGCGCCGGCAGTGCGCTGAGACCGGCGCGCCGGCAGCGCGCTGAGACAATCGGCCGATGAACGAATGGGTGGTGCCGGCGTTGCTCGTGCTGGCGATCGGCTTGCTGCTGTGGCTGGCGCTGCGGCGCGGCGACGAGCGCGCGCTGCGCGCGCTGCAAGACGCGCTGCAGGCCGACAGTGCGCAGCAGGGGCGCGCGCTGCGCGGCGAGCTGCAGGAGGCCGAGCGCGGCACCCGCCAGGAGCTGGCGGCCGCGCTGAACCTGCAGCAGCAGGCGCTGCTCGCGCAGCTCGGCGACGCCACGCGCACGCAAAACGAGCAGATCGACACCTTCCGCAGCCAGCTGGCCGCGCTGCAGCAGCAGCTCGCCGACGCGCTGCAGGCGCAGACCCGGGCCCAGGCCGAGCAGGGCCTGCGCGCGCGCGAGCTGCAGGACGCGGCGCTGAAGCGGCTGGCCGACGCGCTGGCCGAGCAGCTGCGCGCGCTGACCGAGGCGAGCGAGCGCCGCCTGGCCGAGCTGCGCGGCGCGGTCGAAGGCCGCCTCGCCACGCTGCAGGAGGGCAACGAGCGCAAGCTCGAGCAGATGCGCGCGACCGTCGACGAGAAGCTGCACGCGACGCTCGAGCAGCGGCTGGGCGAGAGCTTCCGGCAGGTGTCGGCGCAGCTGCAGCAGGTGCACGAGGGCCTGGGCGACATGCGCAACCTGGCGCGCGACGTCGGCACGCTGAACC
>CAZKCJ010000365.1:0-1408 GCA_964550885.1 uncultured Rubrivivax sp.
GCCGGCGGCCAGACCGGCCGGCGCACGACCAGCGGCTTCGCCCGCGCCTGAGCGGCAGCGCCGGGCCAGCGCCCGGCAGCGCATCGCCGCTCTCGCCCCGCGCCGGCGCCGCGCCGCCGGCCACGACCTGCGGCAGCCGCCGGCCGCCGCCCGCTAAAAACGGCGCACGCGTCGCGACGAACGTCCACGAGCGGCCGCACGGGGCCGCCCGCGCTCACCACTCGCGCAGGCGCACCCGCAGCCGCGCGATGCTCTGGCTGTGCAGCTGGCACACGCGGCTCTCGGTCACCTTGAGCACGGCCGCAATCTCCTTGAGGTTCAGGTCGTGCTCGTAGTACATGCTCATCACGAACTGCTCGCGCTCGGGCAGGTGCTTGATCGCGTCGACCAGCGCCTCGCGCATCCGCCGGTCCTCGAGCAGCGCGAGCGGGTTGTCGTCGTCGGTCGCCAGGTGGCGGTCGAGGAAGCCGTCGTCGCCGTCGTCGCCGCTGCCCAGGTCCTCGAGGCACACCAGCTGCGTGCCGCGCACCTTGCCGAGCAGGCCCTGGTACTCGGCCAGCGCCAGGCCCATCTCGGCGGCGATCTCGCCTTCGCTGGGCGCGCGGCCGTGGCGCTGCTCCAGCGCGTGCACCGCCGCCTCGATGCTGCGCTGGTGGCGGCGGTCGCCGCGGCTCATCCAGTCGCTGCCGCGCAGCTCGTCGAGCATCGCGCCGCGGATGCGCTGGGTCGCGAAGGTCTCGAACTGCACGCCCTGGCCGGCGTCGAAGCGGGTCAGCGCGTCGGACAGGCCGATCATGCCGACCTGGATCAGGTCGTCGAGCTCGACGTTGGCCGGCAGCTTCGCGATCATCTGGTGCGCGAGCCGCCGCACCAGCGGGCTGTACTGCTTGAGCATCGCGTTGGCGTCCAGGCGCCCCTTGGCGGTGTACATCGGTGCTTCAGCTCCGGTCGGATCGGATCGGTGGGGATGCGGCCGGCTGCAGCGCCGCTGCGTCGTCGGGCAGCAGCAGCGCGGCCAGCAGGCGCAGCAGCGCCGGCGGCGTCGGCTCGCGCGGATCGCCTGCCGGGTCGAGCGCGACCCAGTCGGCGACCGCCGCGCCCAGGAAGCGCGCGGCGCAGCTGCCGATGCGCGCGGCCACGCGCGCGGCCAGCGGCTGCCGCGGCGGCGCGGCCACCAGCAGGTCGAAGCTGGCGCAGCCGCCGCGCAGCGCGAGCAGCTTCATGCCGGCGTAGGCGTGGGTCAGGCTGTCGGGCGCGGTGCCGGCGAGCACGACCACCGGCGGCGGCGCGCGGTCGAACAGGCGCACCAAGTCGGCGGCGTCGGCGTGCACCAGCAGCAGGTCGGCGCTGGGCGCCGCGGCCTGCAGCCGCGGCAGCAGCGCCGCCGCCGAGCCGGTGGCGTCGACGT
>CAZKCJ010000365.1:1418-2681 GCA_964550885.1 uncultured Rubrivivax sp.
CAGGCGGCCAGATCCAGCGCCGCCAGCTCGTGCGGCGGCGGCGAACCGGCGGCCGCGTCGACCACCAGCGTGTCGCGGCCGAGCGCGGCCAGCGCCGCGGCGAGCCGCTCCAGCGCGACCGCAGTGGCGTCGACGTGCGGGTTGGCCAGCAGCGCCAGCTGCTGCGGTGCGCGCGCCGCAAACAGCCGCCGCAGCCCGTGCGCCTGGTCGGCGGGCCGGTTGACGGACGGCGGCCGCGCGGCGCCGAAGGGCGCGCGTGGCGGCTGCGGCGGCGTCGCCTGCTGCGCCGACCTCGACGACGTCGAGGGCATCGACTGCATCGCCTGCATCGCCTGCATCGACTGCGTGGACGACGTCGGCGGCTGCGGCGGCTTGGCCGGCGGCAGCGGGCGCGGAGTCGGCGTCGCCTGCGCCGCCGGTCGCGCGGGCAGCGCGTGCGCGTGCGCGTGCGCGGGCAAATGCGCATGCGCCCGCACGTGGGCGTTCGCGTGCGCGTGCTTCGCCGCCGCCAGCGCCGGCGGCAGCGCGCGCGCGGGCGGCGTCGGCGGCTTGGTCGCGGCCATCGCGGCGCGCTCGGGCGGGTCAGGCGCAGGCCCGCGCCGCTGCGGCGGCGGGCGCGCGCAGACCGGCGAAGACCAGCTGCACCTCGTCGGCGGCGAGGCGCCACGCGCCCGACGGCGCCGGCCGCAGCGACTGACGCACCAGCGCCGCCGCCGACAGCCGGTGCCAGTCCTCGGGCACGCGCTGACCGTTGGCAACCGCCAGCACCTTGAGCTTGCAGCGGATCATCGCGTCCAGCGCCGGCGCCAGCTTCACCGCCTCGTCGAGCTTGGACAGGATCACGCCACGGCAGCCGGCGGCGCGGTAGGCGCCGAGCACGTCGTCCAGGGTCTCGCCCTGCGCGGCGGCGTTGACCACCAGCAGCCGCTGCAGGCTGCGGTGCGACAGCATGTCCAGCAGCTCGCGGGTGCGCGCGTCGCGCTGCGCCATGCCGGCGGTGTCGATCAGCACCAGCTTCTTGCCGGCGAGCAGGTCCAGCAGGTCTTCCAGCGACGCGCGGTCGTGCGCGGTGTGCACCGGCACGCCGAGGATGCGGCCGTACGCGCGCAGCTGCTCGTGCGCGGCGACGCGGTACGCGTCCAGCGTGATCAGGCCGAGGTTGGCGGCGCCGTGCCGGGTCGCGAAGGCCGCCGCCAGCTTGGCGGTGCTGGTGGTCTTGCCGACGCCGGTCGGGCCGACCAGCGCGTACACGCCGCCGATGTC
>CAZKCJ010000366.1:0-2662 GCA_964550885.1 uncultured Rubrivivax sp.
GCCGGCCGCCGCCGGCGTGCACGCGTGGCTGATCCAGTCGCGCCAGACCGCGCGCGCGGTCGGCGTGTGGCGCCACGCGCGCAGCAACGGCTTCGACCCGCGGCGCTTTACGTCGCTGCAGGTGCAGACCTTCGACTGCGGCCACCAGGCGCTGCGCACCGACCTGGCGCCGCAGGTGGCGGCGCTGATCGCCGCGCAGGCGGGTGCGCACGGCGATGCGTCCGCCGATGCGAGGCCTGCTGGGGGTGCCGCCGCCGCGAGGCCCACCGAAGGCGCCCGCGGGGCGGCGGGCGGCGTCGCTGGCGGCGCAGCCGGCGCCGACGCTGCCGCAGCGACACGCGTCGAAGCCGCCTCCAGTGCGGCCGGGGACGACGCCGACTTGGCGACACGCGGCCAAGCGCGTAGCGGTGCGGCCGATGCCGACGCCGCGGCAGCGACCTGCGCAGAGGCGCCCACCAGTGTGGTCGGGGCCGACGCGTGGCTGGCCGCGAGCGGTGCACCTGCGGACGCGGCGATGCCGGCCCGGGCCGATGTGGCGCCGGCGCCGGCAAGCGGCACGCGCGCCGATGCGGCAGGCTGATCGTGTCGGTCGGGCCGCTGCCGGCAAGCGGTCCGCGCGCGTGGACGCGGCTGCGGCTCGCGCCCCGGCACCCACGTCCGGCGACCCCGCTGCCCGGGTCGGCGAGCCCGCCGCCGCGGCGGACGCGCAGGCCCGCCCCGCGCCGCGGGCCTGAGCGCCGCGTGGAGCCATTCATCACGGGCACGACGCGCGCGCGCGTGTCCCGGAGCGGCGCGGCTCAGCGCTGCCGGCCCTTGCCGCGGCCGCAGATGAAGAGCACGCCATCCGCGCAGGGCGGCGTGGCCCAGAGCATCGGCGTGGTCGCGCTGCTGCGTCGACCCCCGCACTCCGGTCGCGTCCGGCGCGCTGAAACCTTCTCGAGCCGCGCGGTCGCGGGGCGCGGCGGCGGCTGGCGCCGCGGCAGGCCTGCCCGGTGCGAGCGCGGGCGACCGCCGCCGCCGACTGGCGCGGCGCGGCGCGCTGGCTCGAGCGCGGCGCGATCGTCGTGCTGCTGCAGCCGGTGCCGGATGCGCGTATCGAAGCGGCGCGGGCCGCGGCGCGCGCGCTCGGCGCGCAGGCGGCCGAACGCTTTGGCGGTGGCGGGCTGCACCTGACGCGCAGCGCCACTGCCGGGCTCGCCGCGGTGGCGATGCGCCGCGGCGGCGCGGTCGCGGTGGACGTCGAGCGGCTGCCGCCGCTGCCGATCGACCCGGGGCTGTGGGCCGCGGCGCTGCATCCGGACGAGCGGCGGGTGCTCGCCGACCCCAACGCTGCAGGCGGCGGGGCCGCCGACGGGGTCGGGGCCGGCCCGCCTTACCGGGACGCGCCCGGCAGCACCGCCGTGCGGGCGGCTGGCCGCGCAGGCGCGCCGGGCGCTGCCGGCGGACCGGCTGCCGAGGACGCGGCCGGTGGCTTCGCGGCCGCGTGGGTGCGCAAGGAGGCGCTGCTCAAGCTGCTCGGTGTCGGCCTGGCGGTGTCGCCGGCCGACATTGCGCTGCCGACTCCTGCGCCGCGCGGCTGGCACCCGGCCGAGGCGGGTCCGGCGGGTGCCGGCTGGGTGAGGCTGCTGCGCCAACCCGGCGCTGCGGGCGGCTGGCGCGCCGCGGTGGCCGCCGACCGGCCGGTGGCGGTCGGGGTGCTCCGGTGCGCGCCGATGTCGGTGCCGGACGCGGCGGATCGCGCCTAACCCCCTGAATCGGGGATTGCAAGTCCAGACCCTGCTCGCACAATGGCCGCACCAATCGGATTCACATTGCGGCGAGTGCCGCGAGGAGAGGGCAGATGAGCAAGTTGATTCAGGGGATGGCAGCCACCGCCGGCTTGATGCTGGCCTTCGGTGCGCAGGCAGGGGTGACGATCAGCGCCGGGTCGCTCGGCCCGAGCTTCATCACGCTGTCATCGGCGAACGTGAGCGGCGGTGCGATCTATTCCGCGAATGCGCTGCCGGCGGCGGCAATTCCATACAACGCGTCCCCGGTGATTTCCACCGTAGGCGACTGGCTCGCTGCCGGGCCGAGCAACACCAACAACGGCGGGGGCGACGCAGTGCTCACCCTGCCATCGAGCACGACCGCAGTGAGCTTCCTGTGGGGCTCGCCGGATGACTACAACTCCTTCGGCGTCGAATTGGTCTCGGCCGACCTCGCGTTCACGCCTGGCGCGATCGCTGCTGCGGCTGGTGGGTTTGCACTCGACCAGGATCAGAGCAAGGCGCACTACGTGACGCTGACGGCCACCAGTGGGGACTACATCAAGAACATCACGTTCTCGAGCCCGGGAACCAACGCCATCGAGATCAGCAACGTCACTGTCGTGCCCGAGCCCGAGGCCTACGGCATGGCGCTGGCGGCGATCGGCGTGATCGGCTTCATGCTGCGCCGGCGGCGCGCGGCCGCTCAGGCCGCCTGAGCCTGCGGCGGCCCTTGAGGCCGCATGCAACTGCCTGAAGGGCGCCTGCGGGCGCCCTTCGCGCGTCTGGCGCTGCCGTGCCCCAGCGCTGCGCGGCGGCGCTGTTCGCAGCCGCCCTGTCCGGCCGGGTCGGTGCAGGCCCCTCGGCCGGCGTCGCCTCGAAGTCGTCGTCTGCCCGGCTGGCTGCGGCTGGCT
>CAZKCJ010000367.1:0-2660 GCA_964550885.1 uncultured Rubrivivax sp.
TCACGGCCCACTCGGGCGCGTCCAACTGCCGGAAGTAGGCTGACTCAAGGGGTGGGTCCGCAGACGCGCGCGGTGGTCGCGTCGATCACCCGCGGAGTCGACTGCCGCTGCGCGCAGGCGCGCCCAGGGGCGGTGCTGGCAGCAGGGTATCGGCGCAAGCAGCACTTGGCTGGCGGAAGGTGGCAGGCGCGGCGCGTGCATCAGCTGCTTGGTCTTGAAGCCGGGCGGGGCGCAGGCCCGCACGCCGACGCTGCGCGTCCGGCGTGTGCTTGCGCGCGCGTCGATCGCGCATGCAGCGTGTCAGAGGGCGACGCGCAGGCGGATCCGGCAGCCGCGACCCGGCGCGCTGTCCACGCTCAGCTCGGCGCCCAGCTGTTCGGCCTGCTCGCGCAGGCCGGTCAGCCCGTAGTGGCCGGCGGGCGTCGCGCCGGGCCGGAAACCGACGCCGTCGTCGGCGATCTCCAGGCACCAGGTGCGCGGCTCGTCGCCGTCGCCGTGGTCGCCGTGATCGCCATCAGCCTCGGGCGCCAAGCTCAGCGTGAGCTGGCGCGCGTGCGCGTGGCGTTCGACGTTGCGGATCGCCTCCTGCGCGATGCTCAGCACGGTGGCTGCGCGCTCGTCGATCAGCTCCGCCGCCTGCGCGTCGATGCGCGCGTGCAGCTCGACGCCGCTGCGTTCGCTGAAGTGCTGCAGCAGCGCCTGCAGCTCCGGCCCGAGGCCGTTGTCGTGCACGCCCGGCTGGCGGATCTGCCCGATCACCGCGCGCGCATCGGCCAGGCCGTCGGCGGCCGCCTGCTCGGCCAGCGCGAGCTCGGCGTCGAGCTGCTCGCGGCCCCAGCCCGCGCTGAGCTTGCGCACCAGGCGGATCTGAGTCAGCAGCGCCATCAGCGAGTGCGCCAGCGTGTCGTGCAGGCCGCGAGCCAGCCGCAGCCGCTCGCGCGTCACCGCGGCGTGGCGGGCGTCGCGCGCCAGGCGCTCGATCCGCTGGGTGCGCGCCGCCACGCGCACGTCCAGCTCGGCGTTGAGCCGGGTCAACGCCGCCTTCTCGTGCTGCAGCTGGCCGATCAGCGCCGCCAGCGTGCGGCCGATCGCGTGCACCTCGTCGCGCCCGCGCGGCACGTCGATCGCCGCGCGGCTGCCGCTGCCCACCGCGCGGGCCTGGTCGGCCAGCAGGTCGAGCCGCCGCAGCAGCCGCCGCGCGGCCACCGCGACCGCGACCGCGGCCAGCAGGCCGACGCCGAGCACGCTCCACAGCACCGCCTGCCGGGTCCGTCGCGCATTGGCCAGCGCGTGGTCGCGGTCCTCGCGCACGACCACGCGCCAGCCCGCGCTGGCGGCCGACTCGTCGTCGGCCGCGTGCTGCGGCGGGTAGCCGAGCAGGTAGCGGCCGCCGTCGCTCAAGTCGGCGCCGGGCTCCAGCCGCTCCAGCGTCGGCGGCCCCGCCAGCAGGCGTCCGGCCGAATCGAGCAGCAGCAGCTCGATCGGCGCGCCGCCGCTCATCGCGCGCACCCGTGCGTCGAGCTCGGCCTGCAGCCACAGCCAGGGCAGGCGCGCCTCCAGGATGCCGGCCGGCGGCGCATCGCCCGCAGCCAGCGGCACCGCCAGCACCAGCGCGTTGGGTACCTGCGCGTCGCCGCTGCGGTGCAGCGCGACCTGGGGCGCGCGGGCGCCCCGGCTCAGCCAGGGCAGCGCGGGCGCGGGGCCCGCCGCGTCCGCGCCGTTGGTCGCGAACTGCAGGCGCCCCTTGAGGTCGCGCACGCCGATCCAGTTCAGCTCCGGCTGCTGCTGCTGCAGCGCGCGCAGCCGGTCGTCGGGCTGCGCGTTGCCGGCGGCGTCGAGCCGCCACTGCGCGACCGCCGCCTGCAGCGCAGCCAGGCGCACCTGCACCTGCGCGAGCAGCGCGTCGTCGGCCTGACCCGCGGTCTGGCTCAGCCGCGCGCGGGTGTCGGCAGCCACGTGGCGCGCGGCCAGGTTGGCCGACAGCGCGGCGGCCAGCACCGCGCCGCCCACCACCAGCGCGAACACCGTCCAGCCGAGCGCAGCGGCGACGTGCCGGCGCGGATCCAGCCGCCGCCACGCTGGTTCGGGCGCGATCGCGTCAGCGCGCGCCGGGGGCTGGGTTAAGCTGCGGTCCATGCGAGACGGCGCGAGTCCGGCCGAGCCATTGTGCGCGAGCGATCCGACCACGCGGCGACGCGCGGACCCCGACGCAGGCGAGGCGCGGCTGCGCCTGCTGGTGGTCGACGATCAGCCGATCATCCGCCGCGGCCTCGCGCTGATCCTGGACGCGCAGGCCGACATCGAAGTCGTCGGCCAGGCGGCTGACGGCCAGCAGGCGCTGCAGCTGGCCGAGGCGCTGCGCCCCGACGTGGTGGTGATGGACCTGCAGATGCCGGTGCTCGGCGGGGTCGCGGCGACGCGGCTGCTCGCGCAGCGGCTGCCGCGCACGCGCGTGGTCGTGCTGACCACCTTCGACGACGACGAGCGCGTGTTCGCGGCGGTGCAGGCCGGGGCCCACGCCTACCTGCTGAAGGACGCCGCCGAGGGCGAGCTGCTGGACACGGTGCGCGCGGTGCACCGCGGCGAGTCGCGGCTGTCGCCGACCGTCGCGCGCAAGGTGCTCGAGCAGCTGCGCGCGCTGGCCGCGGGCGCGGCGCTGC
>CAZKCJ010000368.1:0-2647 GCA_964550885.1 uncultured Rubrivivax sp.
CAGATCGCGCGCCACGCGCTGATCGACCTCGAAGTGCAGGCCACAGGCGACCTGCACATCGACGGCCACCACACGGTCGAGGACGTGGGCATCACGCTGGGCATGGCGGTGGCCAAGGCCGTCGGCGACAAGCGCGGGCTCACGCGCTACGGCCACGCGTACGTGCCGCTGGACGAGGCGCTGTCGCGGGTGGTCATCGACTTCTCCGGGCGGCCGGGGCTGCAGCTGGCGGTGCCCTTCACCGCGGCGTCGATCGGCGGCTTCGACACGCAGCTGCTGCACGAGTTCTTCCAGGGCTTCGTCAACCACGCGCAGGTCACGCTGCACGTCGACAACCTGAAGGGCGTGAACGCGCATCATCAGTGCGAGTCGGTGTTCAAGGCCTTCGCGCGCGCGCTGCGCATGGCGCTGGCGCCGGATGCGCGCGCCGCGGGCGCGGTGCCGTCGACCAAGGGCACGCTGTAGCCGGATTCCGCCGATGGGGCGCAGCGTCGCGGTCGTCGACTACGGCATGGGCAACCTGCGCTCGGTCGCGCAGGCGCTGCGCCGGGTCGCGCAGGGCAGCGGCGTCGAGGTCGTGGTCACGCAGCAGGCCGAGCAGGTGCGTGCCGCCGAGCGCGTGGTGCTGCCCGGCCAGGGCGCGATCGGCACCTGCCTGCGCGCGCTCGATGCCGGCGGCCTGCGCGCGGCGGTGCTGGAGGCCGCCGCCGCCAAGCCGCTGCTGGGCGTGTGCGTGGGCATGCAGCTGCTGCTCGAGCGCAGCGAGGAGCAGGCGACCACCGCGCTCGCGCTGATCCCCGGGCAGGTGCGGCGCTTTCGCCTGGACGGGCAGCGCCAGGCCGACGGCAGCCGCTACAAGGTGCCGCACATGGGCTGGAACCGCGTGTGGCAGCACGCGCACGACGGCCGCGTGCATCCGCTGTGGCAGGGCGTGACCGATGGCGCCTACTTCTACTTCGTGCACAGCTACTGCGTGCACCCGGGCTCGCCGCTGGATGCGGCCGGCAGCACCGACTACGGCGTGCGCTTTACCAGCGCGATCGCGCGCGCTAACATTTTTGCCACCCAGTTCCACCCCGAGAAGAGCGCCGGCGACGGGCTTGCCCTGTATCGCAACTTCCTCGCCTGGAAGCCATGAAGCGCCTTCGCCCCCCGACTTCCCCACCCGCTGCTGCCAGCCATGCTGCTGATTCCGGCCATCGACCTCAAGGACGGCAAGTGCGTTCGCCTGCAACAGGGCGACATGAAGGCCTCGACCACTTTCGGTGAGGATCCGGCGGCGATGGCCCGCCGCTGGCTGGATGCCGGCGCGCGCCGGCTGCATCTGGTGGACCTGAACGGCGCCTTCGCCGGGCGGCCGGTCAACGAGCCGGCGATCAAGTCGATCCTGCGCGAGGTCGGCGACGACATTCCGGTGCAGCTGGGCGGCGGCATCCGCGACCTGGACACGATCGAGCGCTACCTCGACGACGGGCTGTCCTACGTGATCATCGGCACCGCCGCGGTCAAGAGCCCGGGCTTCCTGAAGGACGCGTGCAGCGCCTTCGGCGGCCACATCATCGTCGGCCTGGACGCGAAGGACGGCAAGGTCGCCACCGACGGCTGGAGCAAGCTCACCGGCCACGAGGTGGCCGACCTCGCGCGCAAGTTCGAGGACTACGGCGTCGAGGCGCTGATCTACACCGACATCGGCCGCGACGGCATGCTCACCGGCGTCAACGTCGACGCGACCGTGCGCCTGGCGCAGGCGGTGTCGATCCCGGTGATCGCGTCGGGCGGTGTGGCCGACATCGGCGACATCGAGCGGCTGTGCGCGGTCGAGGACCAGGGCGTCGAGGCGGTGATCTGCGGCCGCTCGATCTACACCGGCGCGCTCGACTTCGCCGCCGCGCAGGCGCGCGCCGACGAGCTCGCCGACGCGCGCTGACCAAGGCTGGCGTCAGTCGCCGAGCCGGCGCCGCGCGGCGGCCCCGGCGAGCCCGAGGCCGAGCAGCAGCAGCACCGCCGTCCCGGGCTCGGGCACTGGCGCGAGGAAGCCGCGGATCTCGCCGCCCGGGAACACCGACGAATGCAGGTTCAGGTACGCGCTGCCGCCGTCCAGCCCCGCGACCAGCGCCGCGTACGCGCTGCTGGCGTCACCGCCGTTGGCGGTGACGAAGGCCGGGTTGAAGCTGCTCTGCAGCGTCAGGTCGAAGCCGTGGTCGTAGCTGCCCGAGCTCAGGCCGAGCGGGAAGCCGGGAAAGCTCGGCACCGGCGTGGCGACGCCCGCGGTGCCGGTGGCGGCGGCGGCGGTGCAGCAGTGGATGTGCGCGGCGGTCGTCGTCCCGAGCAGATCGGAGAACGCCGCTTCGACCCGCATCGTGCCCAGGTCGAAGTCGATCGTGACCTTCGCGCTGCCGGCCCCGGGCGACGCGTTGGGCGGCGCTTCGGCGGCGCCGCTGAGCTCGGCGACGTAGACCGTCTGGTGTGCGGCGGCGGGCAGCGTCGCGGCGAACGCCAGTGCGGCGCCGGCAATGAGGATGCGCAGGTGCATGTCGATCTCCTGTCGGGTTTAGCGCTCGAGGCCGTCGGCTCGGGCTGGACGCTCGCCGGCCGGCGGCGCCGGTATAGTCGATCGCGACTGCGGCCGCCATCCCTATGCTCGCCA
>CAZKCJ010000369.1:0-2605 GCA_964550885.1 uncultured Rubrivivax sp.
CGGCTTCGACCGCTACTACCAGATCGTCAAGTGCTTCCGCGACGAGGACCTGCGCGCCGACCGCCAGCCCGAGTTCACGCAGATCGACATCGAGACCTCGTTTCTGGCCGAGGACGAGATCCGCGCGATGTTCGAGCGGATGATCCGCCAGGTGGTGCAGCAGGCGATCGGGGTGGCGCTGCCCGCGTTCCCGGTGATGCGCTACGCCGACGCGATGGCCCGCTTTGGCTCCGACAAGCCCGACCTGCGCGTGCAGCTCGAGCTGACCGAGCTGACCGAGCTGATGCGCGACGTCGACTTCAAGGTCTTCGCCGGCCCGGCCGCGCAGCCCGACGGGCGCGTGGCCGCGCTGCGCGTGCCCGGCGGTGCCGAGCTCGCGCGCAGCGAGATCGACGCCTACACCGAGTTCGTCAAGATCTACGGCGCGCGCGGGCTGGCCTGGATCAAGGTCAACGACATCGGCGACGGCAGCGACCCGGCGGTGCTGCGCGCCGGGCTGCAGTCGCCGATCGTCAAGAACCTGCACGACCGCGCGCTGGCCGAGGTGATCCGCCGCACCGGCGCGGTCGCCGGCGACCTGCTGTTCTTCGGCGCCGACAAGGCCCGGGTGGTCAACGACGCGCTCGGCGCGCTGCGCGCGAAGATCGGCCACAGCGAGTTCGGCCGCGCGCATGGGCTGGTGCAGGGCGACTGGGCGCCGCTGTGGGTGGTCGACTTCCCGATGTTCGAGCACGACGACGACGCTGGCCGCTGGAACGCGGTGCACCACCCGTTCACCAGCCCGAAGGACGGGCACGAGGACTGGCTGCAGACCGACCCGGGTCGCTGCCTGGCCAGGGCCTACGACCTGGTGCTCAACGGCGTCGAGCTCGGCGGCGGCTCGGTGCGGATCCACCGCGAGGAGGTGCAGAGCAAGGTCTTCCGCGCGCTGAACATCGGCCCCGACGAGGCGCGCGCCAAGTTCGGCTTCCTGCTCGACGCGCTGCAGTACGGCGCGCCGCCGCACGGCGGCATCGCGATCGGGCTGGACCGCTTCGTGATGCTGATGATCGGCGCCGACTCGCTGCGCGAGGTGATCGCGTTCCCGAAGACCCAGCGCGCGCAGTGCCTGCTGACCGGCGCGCCGGGGCCCGTCGACGAGGCGCAGCTGCGCGAGCTGCACATCCGGCTGCGCAACCCGCAGCCGGCTTGAGTTTCCGCGGCTGCGCAACCCGCAGCCGGCTTGAGTTTCAGCGGCGGCGCAACCCGCAGCCGGCTCGAGCTTCAGCGGCTGCGCAACCCGCAGCCGGCTCGGGGCTTCAGCGGCTGCGCGTCACAGCCGCCAGGCGCGCGCGCCGGCCGCGGCCAGCGCCGCCGGGTCGTAGGCGCTCTTCACGTCGGCGAACACGCCGCCCGGCGCGAGCTTGGTCGCCAGCTCGGCCACGCCCATCTGCAGGTACTGCCGGTGCGCGACTGCGGCCACCACCGCCGCCGCGCGCGGCAGCGCGTCCCACGCGCTCAGCGTCACGCCGTATTCGTGCGCGCACTCGGCGGGGTCGGCGATCGGGTCGTGCACCAGCACCTGCGCGCCGTAGCTGCGCAGCTCGCGCACCACGTCGATCACCTTGCTGTTGCGGATGTCCGGGCAGTTCTCCTTGAAGGTCATGCCCAGCACCACGATCGGCGCGTCCTTCACCGGCAGATCGCTCGCGATCATCTGCTTGACCGTCTGCTCGGCCACGTACTTGCCCATGCCGTCGTTGATCCGCCGCCCGGCCAGGATCACCTGCGGCGTGTAGCCCAGCACCTCGGCCTTGTGCGTCAGGTAGTACGGGTCCACGCCGATGCAGTGCCCGCCGACCAGCCCGGGGCGAAACGGCAGGAAGTTCCACTTGGTGCCCGCGGCCTTCAGCACCTCGGCGGTGTCGATGCCGATGCGGTGGAAGATCACCGCCAGCTCGTTCATCAGCGCGATGTTCAGGTCGCGCTGGGTGTTCTCGATCACCTTGGCCGCCTCGGCCACCTTGATGCTGCTGGCGCGGTGCACGCCGGCGGTGACGATCGCGCCGTAGACCGCCGCCACCCGCTCGAGCGTGGCCTGGCTGTCGCCCGAGACGATCTTGACGATCCGCGTAAGCGTGCGCTCACGGTCACCGGGGTTGATGCGCTCCGGGCTGTAGCCGACGAAGAAGTCGCGCTGCCACTTCAGGCCCGAGTGCTGCTCGATCACCGGGATGCACACCTCCTCGGTCGCGCCCGGGTAGACGGTGGACTCGAACACCACCGTCGCGCCGCGCTTCAGGTGCTGGCCGACGCTGCGCGACGCCTCGATCAGCGGCCGGAAGTCGGGCTGCCGCGCCGCGTCCACCGGCGTGGGCACCGCGACCACGACGAAGTCGGCCTCGCCGATCACCGCCGGGTCGGTGCTGCAGCGCAGCTGCGTGGCCGCGGCGAAGTCGGCTGGCGCGACCTCGCCGGTCGGGTCCTGGTGGCGCTGGTAGGCGGCGACCTTCTCGGCCGACAGGTCGAAGCCGAGCGTGGGGAAGCGCTTGCCGAACTCCACGGCGAGCGGCAGGCCGACGTAGCCCAGGCCGATGACGGCGATGGTGTGCATGGGGCAGGTGGG
>CAZKCJ010000370.1:0-826 GCA_964550885.1 uncultured Rubrivivax sp.
ACACCGACATCGGCAACCAGGCCATCGGCGCCTACGTCAACGGCCGCCACGTGCGCGACCGGCTGGTCGCGCACGCGCTGCGCAGCGCCTACGACGACGTGCTGCACGGCCAGCGGCAGCCGGCCTACCTGCTGTTCATCGAGCTCGATCCGGCGCGGGTCGACGTGAACGTGCACCCGACCAAGATCGAGGTGCGCTTTCGCGACGGCAGCGCGCTGCACCAGGCGGTGCGGCGCGCTGCGGAGAAGGCGCTGGCGGGCAGCCGCGCGGCCGTGCTGCCGGCAGCGCCGATCGCGGCCGCTGCGCCGAGCGCCGGCTGGCCTGCTGCCGCCCAGGGCCGGCTCGGGCTGCAGCCGGCGCGCAGCCTGCAGACGCTGCAGGCGCTGTGGGCGGCCGAACCGCCGGCGCGCTGGGCGCCGGCGGATGCGGCACAGCCTCCTTCGCATGCGGCTGGCGATGCGGTGGTCGCTGTCGCCACGAACGCCGGCACCGCCGACGCCACCGCCGCAGCGGCGACGCTCTGCGGCACGGCGGCGCCGCCCGCCGCAACCGCTTCGGGCGCGACGCTCGCGGCCGCGCCGCCGACCGCAAGCGTGCCGCTGGACGAAGCCCCCCTCGGCCAGGCGCTGGCGCAACTCGGCGGCGTCTACGTGCTCGCCGAGAACGCGCAGGGGCTGGTGATCGTCGACATGCACGCGGCGCACGAGCGGGTGCTGTACGAGCGGCTCAAGCGCAGCCACGGCGACGCCGCGCTGCAGGCGCAGCCGCTGCTGATCCCGCTGGCGGTGGCGCTGACGCCGGCCGAGCTGGCCACCGCCGCCGAGCA
>CAZKCJ010000370.1:836-2601 GCA_964550885.1 uncultured Rubrivivax sp.
GCCGAGCAGCGCGACGCGCTGCGCGCGCTCGGCCTCGAGCTCACGCCGCTGGGCGCCGCGTCGGTCGCGGTGCGCAGCCGGCCGAGCGCGCTGCCCGACGCCGACCTGGCCGAGCTGCTGCACGCGGTGCTGGCCGAACTCGCGCAGACCGACTCGAGCCAGGCGGTGCAGCGTGCGCGCGACGACTTGCTGGCGACGATGGCCTGCCACGGCGCGGTGCGCGCGAACCGCCGGCTGACCCTGCCCGAGATGAACGCGCTGCTGCGGCAGATGGAGGCCACCGAGCGCGCCGACCAGTGCAACCACGGCCGGCCGACCTGGCGGCAAGTGACGATCCGGGAGCTGGACGCGCTGTTCCAGCGCGGGCGCTGAACCGCTGCGCGGCGACCGATGGCCGAGCCCGCCGCGACCCGCGTCTTCCTGTCGTACCGCCGCGACGACGCGGCCGGCTACGCGGGCCGGCTCGAAGAGGCGCTGGAGCGCCGCCTGGGCCGCGGCAGCGCCTTTCGCGACGTGCTCGACATCGCCCCCGGCGACGACTTCGTGCGCGCGATCCGCGCGCGCCTGGCCGACGCGCAGGCGGTGCTGGTGCTGATCGGCCCGCGCTGGGCTGGCGGCAACACGCCGGGCCAGCGCCGCATCGACGACCCGCAGGACATGGTGCGGCTCGAGGTGGCGACCGCGCTCGACGCCGGCCTGCGCGTGATCCCGGTGCTGCTGCAGGGCGCGGCGATGCCGGCCGAGGACGCGCTGCCCGCGCCGCTGCGGCCGCTCGCCCGGCACAACGCCCTCGCGCTGACCGACACCCACTGGGACGCCGACCTCGACCGGCTGATCGCCAGCCTTGGCCTGCAGTCGCGCCGCAGGGTGTGGCGCTGGGCGCTGGGCGGCGCGGCGGTGGCGGCAGCGGTGGTCGCCGCAGTCTGCGTGCTCGGCCGCGGCGACGCCGACGAGCGGGCCGCGGCGGCTGGCGCTGCGGCGGCGGCCAGCGCTGCTGCCGCCAGTTCTGCTGCCGCCAGTGCCGCCGCTGCGCAGCAGGCGCTGCTCGGCGGCTGGACCGCGCAGGTCACCTACCCGTGGGGCGACCGCTACACCGAGCGCTTCGAGTTCGAGCGCCACGCCGGCCAGCTCACCGGCACCGCCAGCTACCTCGGCTACCCGCGCGGCATCGTGAAGCTGCAGTTCGACGGCCGCAACCTGCACTTCGAGACGCACACGCAGGAATCGCTGGGCGAGCGCAGCTACGAGCTGACCCACCGCTACAGCGCCGAGCTGCGCGGCACGCCGCCCGACGAAGTGCTGGCGCTGCGCCTGCACACCACCGGCGGCTACGACGCGAGCCGCAAGCCGCTGGAGTTCGAAGCGCGGCGCGCTGCCGCGCCGGCTTCGGCGCCCGGTCGCTGACGCGCGCGCCGCCTGGCGCGGCAGGCGATTCGACGGCAGCCTGCGGCCCGCGTCCGCGCGCTCGCGCACGACGCCTCACCGGCTGCGTTCGGCCGCTCGTGCACAACGGCCCCCGACCGGCCCGATGCGCAGCACGAAACGCCACCCGTGGTGCAATCGGGGCATGGCCGAACGACCGAAGATCAAGCTGAAGGCCGGCGCCGCACCGCGCGACCCGCAGCGCACGCGGGTGCGCGCCGCGACCGCCCCGTACACCGCCGATCGGCCGCGCACCGGGGCAGCCAAGTCGGGCCAGCGGCCCGCCGAGCCGGCGGCGGCCGGCAAGCGACGGGACGCGCCCGCGTCCGTCGAGCGTCAACGC
>CAZKCJ010000371.1:0-2555 GCA_964550885.1 uncultured Rubrivivax sp.
CAAGCGACCGCGCGGGCGCTCGCGCGGCGAAGGGCGGCCGGCCGGCGCGCGTGGCGGCGACGGGCGGCGACGGGTGGCGAGGAGCGGCGAGGAGCGGCCGCGCGCCGGCGGGGATCACAGCCGGCGCAGCCAGGCGCACAGCAGCGCGTTCAGCCGCTGCGGCTGCTCCCAGCCGAGCAGGTGGCCGCAGTCGGCCAGCCACTCCAGGCGCGCGCCGCGGATGCCGTCGGCCAGCTCCTGCGAGTGCTCGGGCGGGGTCAGCAGGTCGTCGCGGCCGCAGACCACCAGCGTCGGGCAGCGCAGCTCGCCCAGCAGGCCGCGGTAGTCGGCGCGGGCCAGCAGCGCGCGGTTCTGCGCGATCAGCTGCGCCGCGCCGGCGCGGTGGATCATCGCCAGGTACGCCGGCGCCAGCGTCGCCGCGTGCGCCGGGTGGAACGCGAACGCGAGGTTGGCCTGCAGCACCTCGTCGACCCGGCCGGCCGCGAACAGCTCGATCGCCTGCGTGCGCAGCTGCCGCAGCTCGGGCGGGTCGGCGCGCGCGCTGGTCGCCAGCAGCGCCAGCGCCTGCACCCGCTGCGGCGCCTGGCGCGCGACCTCGAGCGCGAGCATCCCGCCCATCGAGGTGCCGATCAGCCGCAGCGGGCCGTCGCTCTCGGCCAGCAGCAGCGCTGCCATCGCCGGCAGGCTGGCCGCGCGCGCGTGCACGTCGGCCACCCGCACCGGGCCCAGCGCCGCCAACGCCGGCAGCTGCTCGCGCCACAGCTCGGCGTCGCAGGCCAGCCCGGGCAGCAGGGTGAGCGGGGTCATCCGGGCCAGTTTGCCAGAGGATGCGACTATGCTCGGCGCTGGCGCCGCCGGCGCCCGCCCGCTGCCGGCGCCTCGTCCGGCGCGCTGGCGCTGGGCCCCTTCGCATGCGCACGTCGATTCGTCCTCGCTCCACCCCGCCCGCTCGAGCACCAGCAGGCCGACGGTCCGCAGCCGCGGGCAGGCGCTTCAGCGCGGCTGCGCGCGCGCTGGCCGCGGCGCTGACCGCCACGCTGCTGGCCGTGAGCGCCGCGGCGCAGCCGGTGTCGACGCCGCACGTGACCGCCGAACTGGTGGCCGAGCGCGCGGCGGTCGCGCCCGGCGAGACGCTGCAGATCGGGCTGCTGCTGCAGCACCAGCCGAAGTGGCACACCTACTGGCGCAACCCCGGCGACTCCGGCCTGCCGACCAAGATCGACTGGCAGCTGCCGGTGGGCGCGAGCGTCGGCCCGATCGAGTGGCCGGCGCCGCGGCGGCTGCCGGTCGGCCCGCTGGTCAACTACGGCTACGAGGGCGAGGTGCTGCTGCCGGTCGCGTTCACCGCGCCGCCGCGGGCGCGCCCGGGCTCGACGCTGGCGCTGCAGGCGCACGCGCGCTGGCTGGTGTGCCGCGACATCTGCATCCCCGAGGAGGCGACGCTGCAGCTGCAGCTGCCGGTGGCCGGTGCCGGCGTCACCCCGGGCAGCACCGCGCACACCGCACGCTTCGAGCGTGCCGCCGCCGAGCGCACCCGGCCGCTCGCCGGCTGGACCGCGGTCGCGCAGCGCGCCGGGCGCGAGCTGCTGCTGACGCTGGAGCGCGACGGCGGCGCGGCCCCGGCGGCGCTGCCGCCGGCCACGTTCTTCCCCTACGCCGAGCAGCTGATCGTGCCCGCGGTGCAGACCGCGTACGCAACGCCGCGCGGCTACGCGTGGCGGCTGCGGCTGGACCCGAACGTGAGCGCGCTGCCCGACGCGCTGCAGGGGGTGGCGGTCGCGCCAAGCGCTGCGGTCTGGGGCGTCGGCTCGCCGCAGGTCGACTTCAGCGCGCGCTGGCAGCCGGTGGCGGCGATCACGCTGCCCGCCGGCGCACGGCCGCTGGGCGACGCCGCTGCCGCCGGGCCGGCCGCGGCGACGCTGGGCGTCGGCCTCGCGCTGCTGCTGGCGCTGGCCGGCGGCGCGCTGCTGAACCTGATGCCCTGCGTGTTCCCGGTGCTGTCGATCAAGCTGCTGGGGCTGACCCGGCAGCACGCGTCGCCGCCGGCGCTGCGGCTGCACGCGCTGGCCTACAGCGCCGGCGTGCTGCTGAGCTTCGTCGGCCTGGCCGCGGGGCTGATCGCGCTGCGCGCGGCCGGGCAGGCGGTGGGCTGGGGCTTCCAGCTGCAGGAGCCGGCGGTGGTGTTTGCGCTGGCGCTGCTGTTCTGCGCGATCGGGCTGAACCTGATGGGCGGGTTGCCGTTCACCGCGCTGCTGCCGCAGCGCTTCGCCGCGTGGCGCGGCGAGCATCCGGCAACCGAGGCCTTCGGCGCCGGCGTGCTCGCGGTGGTGGCCGCCAGCCCCTGCACCGCACCGTTCATGGGCGCGGCGCTCGGCTACGCGCTGACCCAGCCGCCGGCAGTGGCGCTTGCGGTGTTCGCGGCGCTGGGCCTGGGCATGGCGCTGCCGTACGCGGCGCTGGTACTGCTGCCCGGCTGGCGCCGGCGGCTGCCGCGCCCGGGGCCGTGGATGCTGCATCTGAAGCAGGCGCTCGCTTTCCCGATGTTCGCGACCGCG
>CAZKCJ010000372.1:0-171 GCA_964550885.1 uncultured Rubrivivax sp.
ACCGCGAGCGATGTGACCGCGAGCGATGTGACCGCGAGCGATGTGACCGCGAGCGGCGGTGAGCCGGCGAGCGGCGCGACTGCACGTGGCAGGGCGGCGCGCGCTGCGATGGCGAGCGCCGCGACTGCCGGCGGCGCAAGCGCGAGCGACGCGATCGCCGGCGACGCTGCT
>CAZKCJ010000372.1:181-2553 GCA_964550885.1 uncultured Rubrivivax sp.
GCACGGCTGCGGAACGCGACCGCTGATGGCGCGGCCCGCTGCTGCAGCCCTGCAGCTGTCGCTGCAGCAGCCCGATCCACGGCACCGCGCGTGGCTGCCGCGCCAGCGGGTCGCGCGCTGGCTGCGCGCGGCGCTGGACGCGCCGGCCGAGCTGACGGTGCGCATCGTCGGCGAGGCCGAGGGCCGCGCGCTGAACCGAGCCTACCGCGGCCGCGACTACGCGACCAACGTGCTGACCTTCGGCTACGCGCAGGCGCCGGTGGTGCAGGCCGACCTGGTGCTGTGCGCGCCGGTGGTCGAGCGCGAGGCGCGGGCGGCAGGCAAGCCGCTGGCCGCGCACTACGCGCACCTGCTGGTGCACGGCGCGCTGCACGCGCAGGGCTGGGACCACGAGAGCTGCGCCGCCGACGCGCGCCGGATGGAGGCGCGCGAGCGCGCGGTGCTGGCCGCGCTCGGCTTCGCCGACCCCTACGCGCCGGCGCGCAGCAGTCGCGCCGCGTCGAGCGCGAAGTAGCTGAGCACGCCGTCGGCGCCGGCGCGCCTGAACGCGAGCAGCGCTTCCATCATCGTCGCGTCGCGGTCCAGCCAGCCGTTGGCGGCGGCGGCCTCGAGCATGCTGTACTCGCCGCTGACCTGGTACGCGAAGGTCGGCATCCGGAACGCGTCCTTCACCCGGCGCACGATGTCCAGGTACGGCAGCCCCGGCTTGACCATCACCATGTCGGCGCCCTCGGCGATGTCCAGCGCCACCTCGCGCAGCGCCTCGTCGCTGTTGCCCGGGTCCATCTGGTAGACCTTCTTGTCGGCCTTGCCCAGGTTCGCGGCGGAGCCGACCGCGTCGCGGAAGGGGCCGTAGAAGGCGCTCGCATACTTCGCGCTGTAGGCCATGATCCGGGTGTGGATCGCGCCGGCGGCCTCGAGCGCCGCGCGGATCGCGCCGATGCGCCCGTCCATCATGTCGCTGGGCGCGACGATGTCGACGCCGGCCGCGGCCTGCACCCGGGCCTGCTCGACCAGCAGCTGCACGGTGGTGTCGTTGACGATGTAGCCGCTGTCGTCGAGCAGCCCGTCCTGGCCGTGGCTGGTGTAGGGATCGAGCGCGACGTCGGTCAGCAGCCCGAGCTCGGGGAAGCGCGCCTTGAGCTCGCGCACCGCGCGCGGCACCAGGCCCTCGGGGTTGGTCGCCTCGCGGCCGTCGGCGGTCTTCAGCGCCGGCTCGATCACCGGGAACAGCGCGATCACCGGCACGCCCAGCGCGAGGCACTCCTCGGCCACCGCGTACAGCCGGTCGACGCTGCGGCGCTGCACCCGCGGCATGCTGGCCACGTCCTGCACGCGGTCGCGGCCGTCGAGCACGAACACCGGCAGGATCAGGTCCTGGGCGCTCAGCCGATGCTCGCGCACCAGCGCGCGGGTGAAGGCGTCGCGGCGCAGCCGGCGCGGGCGGCTCAGCGGGAAGGCGGGCGGGGTGGTCACGGCGGCGGCGATGCGGGGGCGGGCGCGGCGGCGGCCTGTGCGGGAAAGTGCGGTCTCGCGCAGCGCACGGCGCCTGCTACAGTGGCCGGCGAATGATAGCCGCGAGGCGATCGTTCCCTGCTTTCCCTCCCTGAGCAGGTGCCTCGCCGCGGTGACCGCGACCAGGCTTTGTGCACCCCGGCCTCGTGCCGGGGTCTCTTTGTCGGCCTCGCGCGACGCGCCGTCGATAATGCAGCGATGGGCGTGGGCTACCTGTGGACCAAGGCGTTCCACATCGTCTTCATCGCCAGCTGGTTCGCCGGCCTGTTCTACCTGCCGCGGCTGTTCGTGAACCTGGCGATGGTGCCGGCCGACAGCCACGCCGAGCGCGAGCGGCTGCTGCTGATGGCGCGCAAGCTGCACCGCTTCGCGATCGTGCTGGCGGTGCCGGCGATCGCGCTCGGGCTGGTGCTGTGGCTGGGCTACGGCGTCGGCCGCGGCCCGGGCAGCGGCTGGATGGACGCGAAGCTGGTGCTGGTGGCGCTGACGGTCGGCTATCACTACGCGTGCGGGCGGCTGCTGCGGCGCTTCGAGCAGCTGCGCAACGTGCACGGCCACCGCTGGTATCGCGGCTTCAACGAGCTGACCGTGCTGCTGTTCGCGGCGACCGTGGTGCTCGTGGTCGTCAAGCCGTTCTGAGCGGCGGTGGCGCGCCCGGCCGTCGCGCAGCGTCCCCGCAGCCTGGCGCAGGCGCTGGCGCTGGCCTGGGCGCTGCTGATCGTCTACGCGAGCCTGTACCCGTTCGGCCCCTGGCGCTGGCCGCCGGGGGTGGAGCTGGCCAGCGCATTGCACCTGCCGTGGCCGCCGTGGCGCGACCGCTTCGACGTCGCCGCCAACGTCGTCGGCTACCTGCCGCT
>CAZKCJ010000373.1:0-778 GCA_964550885.1 uncultured Rubrivivax sp.
GCTTGCGCAGCCCGCGGTGCAGCACCAGCAGCGACAGCCGGTTCTTCGCGGAGTTGCTGTAGTCGGCGTGGCAGTCCAGCACCAGCCGCACGACGGCATGCCGCCGCGCGTGGCGCACGCAGTCGCCCAGGTTGAACATGATGTCGTGCACGAAGATCATGTCCGGCCGGAACTCGCCAAGCAGCGCATCGAGCCGCGCGAACAGCCGCACGCGGTTGAGCAGGTTGATGCGGTACGGCAGCCGCGCGATGTGAATACCCTCCGCAACGTCGCGGCTCGCCGGGCGCGCCGGGTCGTAGCGGTCGTTGACGTAGTCGAACACCGACTCGGTGGTCGATGTCGCCACCATCACCTCGTGGCCGGCGCGCCGATACTCGCGCGCCAGCGCGTTCTCCTGATACGACAGCGACGGCGCGTAGAAGTCGCACAGCATGAAGATCTTCATCGCGCCGCCACCGCACGCCGCGGCGCCGCGGCATCAGCCACGCCGATCACCAGCGCCATCAGCAGCCACAGCGTCGACGACTCCGACAGGTTGCCGCTGAACATCGCACCGGCCGCGTACTGCGCCAGCAGCGCGGCCAGCCAGGCGTACGCCGGCGCCAACCGCGCCAGGCGCAGCGCCTGCACGACGGCCAGGCCGAACAGCAGCGTGAAGGCGAGCCCGGTGACCACCCCGCCGGCCACGAAGGCTTCGAGCAGCAGGTTGTGCGGGTGCGTTCCCAGCGGCTCGACGCCCGCGCCCGGTGCGTCGGCCGCGGTGATCTCGGCCGCGTGG
>CAZKCJ010000373.1:788-2546 GCA_964550885.1 uncultured Rubrivivax sp.
CCCGCGCCCAGCAGCGGGTGGTCTTGCAGCGCGCGCCACGCGCCGGCCAGCAGATGCTCGCGCTCGCTGTCGGCAAACGCCGATTCCGACAGCCGCTCGAACAGAAACAGCGTCTCGATGTCCGAAGAGAAGTGGTAGGCCGGCAACGCCGCGGCGAGCAGCAGCAGTGCCGACAGCGGCCGCACCAGTCGGCGTCCGAGCGCCGGCAGCATCACCAGCAGCGCCGCCGCCAGCGCCAGCGCCGGCCCGCGCGAGCCGCTGGCGCCGATGGCCACCACGCCGAGCACCAGCGACATCAGCCACCACGCCTGCGCTGCGCGGCGCCGCGGGGCGGCCGGCGCGTACAGCCGCCACAGGCTGAGCAGCACGGCGGTGGTGCCGAGGTGGCCGATGGTGATGGTGTTGACGGTCTCGGTCTCCACGCGCAGCGCTTGCAGCTGCAGCTGCGCGAGCAACCCTTCGCCGAAGAAGATGATCCACAGGTTCAGCAGCAACGCCGCGGTGCAGGCGGCCCCCAGCGGTTGCAGCAGGCGCTGCGCGATGCGCCGCGCATCGCCGCCCGTCATCGCCAGAGCCGGCAGCATCGTCGCACCGAGCGCGAAGCTCAGGTGTTCGGCCAGCGGCACCTTCAGCGTGGCCGGCTGCAGCGCGGCATCGAACAGCAGCCGCGTCAGGTAGGCCAGCCAGAACAGACTCCAGGCGGCCCAGAACGCGGTGCTCGCCGCGCCCGCGCGCGACCAGCGCACGCGGCCGAGCACGCTGAGGGCGAGCAGCACGCACAACGCGCGTGCGGCAATCGACGCGGTGCGGTTGTCCCAGCCGGCCAAGTGGGCCAGGCCGGCGACGATCGGGTAGCCGGCGACGGTGAAGGTAGCCACCGCCAGCACCGCGAAGGCCGCCGGCGTGCGCTCGGGCGCCGCGCGCGGCAGCGCGGCTGCGCTCAGTGCGGCGGCCATGGTGCGGCGGCAGAATGCGGCGCATGCAGCCGATGCAGTGCAGCGCCGCCACGATCGACATCACGCCTGCCGGGCCGGTGGCGCTGGCCGGGCGCAGCGGCGCGGCGCGCGTGGCCGCGCAGGTGCATTCGCCGCTGGAGGCCAGCGCGCTGCTGCTGCGCGAGGCCGACGGCGGCGTCGCGCTGATCGTCGCCTGCGATGTGCTGTACATCGGCGCGGCGCTGCGCGACGAGCTGCTGGCGCGCGCAGCCGCGCGCGGCATCGCCCCGGGCGCGGTGTGGCTCGCGGCAAGCCACACGCACTACGCTGCGGCCACCGACGCGGCCAAGCCGGGCCTCGGCGAGGTCGATGCACCGTGGCTGGCGCAGCTGCTCGATCGCTGCGCGGCGCTGATCGATCGCGTCGTTGCCGCCGTGCCGGTGCCGGTGCAGTGCGAGTTCGCTGCCGTCGAATGCACGGCCAACGTCAACCGGCGGCGGCGCTGGCGCTGGCCCACGCTCACGCGCGAGGGGTTGCGCTGCGGCAGCACGGTGATGGCGCCGGCGCCGGGGATGCAGCGCGATACCGAGCTGGTGCAGATCCGGTTCGTCGACGATCGGGGGTGCTGCCGCGCCGTGATCTGGAAGTACGCCTGCCATCCGGTGGACCTGCCGCTGCCCACCGCGCTGAGCGCCGAGTACCCGGGTGTCGTGCGCACGCGGTTGCGCGCACACACTGGCGACGCCGCGCTGCCGGTGCTGTTCCTGCAGGGGTTCGCCGGCGACGTGCGCCCGGCCATCGCCGGCGCACAGGACACGCGGCC
>CAZKCJ010000374.1:0-2533 GCA_964550885.1 uncultured Rubrivivax sp.
CAGGCGGCCGGCCTGCAGCTGCTGCAGGCCGGCGGCGAAGTGCGCGCGGGCGCGTTCGAAGGCGGGCTCATCCGTCCGCTCAGTGTCGCGCAGTGCGCGCGGTGGGTACGGCGGGTCGCGTGCGGGTGGGGTGGCTCAGCGTCGGTGATGGCTCCCGGCGCGCTCGAGCGGGTGCTCCAGGCGCTGCCGATCGAGGCGCAAAGCGCAGCCGCAGCCCCGGGCTGCGGCGAGCATCGGCAATCCCGAGCGGCGTCGGCCGGGGCCACGGGCGGGCGCGGCGGGATGCGTCACCGGCCCTCAGATCGCGAGCGGATCGACGTCCACCGCCCAGCGTCGCAGACCGCGCTGCGCGGCGCGCAGCGCGTGCAGCTGCGGCACCCACTCGGCCAGCAGCCGCTGCAGCGCGGTGCGCGCGCTCGCCTCGGCCAGCAGCTGGCGCCGCTCCAGGCCGGCGATCCGCGCGACCGGCGGCGCCACCGGCGGGTACAGGCGCACGCCCAGTTCGGCCGCGCGCGGCGCCGCCGCGGCCGCTGCCGCGTGCAGGAAGGCCTCGGCCGCGTCGGCGCTGCGCGCTTCGGCGCGCAGCAGCGCGAGGCTGCTGAACGGCGGCAGGCCGGCGGCGCGGCGCTCCTCCAGCTGGCTGCGCGCGAACGCGTCGACGTCGTGCGCGCGCAGCGCCGCGTACAGCGGGTGCTGCGGGTGCCAGGTCTGCACCCACATCTCGCTGGCGGCGGCCTGCGCCGCGTCGCGCCCGGCGCGGCCGGCGGCCTGCATCAGCAGCGCGAACTGGCGCTCGGCGGCGCGGAAGTCGGCCGCGAACAGCGCGGCGTCGGGATTGACCGCGGCCACCAGCGTGATCCGCCGGAAGTCGTGCCCCTTGGCGACCATCTGCGTGCCCACCAGCACGTCGACTTCGCCGGCGTGCACGGCGGCCAGCCGCGCCTGCAGCGCGCCCTTCGCGCGGGTGGAGTCGGCGTCGATGCGCGCGATGCGCGCGGCCGGCAGCAGCGCGGCGAGCTGCTCTTCCAGCTTCTCGGTGCCGCGGCCGAGCGCGCTGATGTCCAGGTTGCCGCACTCCGGGCAGGCGCGCGGCACCCGCTCGGTGAAGCCGCAGTGGTGGCAGCGCAGCGTGCGGTCGGCCTTGTGGAACACGCGCCAGGCGCTGCAGTGCGGGCAGCCGCTCTTCCAGCTGCAGGCGCTGCAGAACAGCACCGGCGCGTAGCCGCGCCGGTTGAGCAGCAGCAGGCTCTGCTCGCCGCGGCCGATCCGCTGCTCGACCGCGGCCAGCAGCGGCGGCGCCAGCGCTGGTGCGTCGGCGCCGTGCGCGCGCGGCAGCGTGCGCAGGTCGAACAGCCGCACCGCCGGCCAGCCGCCGCCGCCGACGCGCTCGCGCAGCCGCAGGTGGCGGTAGCGGCCCTGCTGCGCGCGGCTCCAGCTCTCCAGCGACGGCGTCGCCGAGCCCAGCAGCACCGGCACCTGTTCGTCGCGACCGCGCACCACCGCCAGGTCGCGGGCCGAGTAGCGCGCGCCCTCCTGCTGCTTGAATGACGGGTCGTGCTCCTCGTCGACGACCACCAGCCCGAGGCGCGGCAGCGACGCGAACACCGCCAGCCGCGTGCCCAGCACCAGCTCCGCCTGCCCCAGATGGGCGAGCAGCCAGTGGCGCAGCCGCTGGGCCGGCGTGAGCGCGCTGTGCATCGTCACCAGCCGGCGGCCCGCGAAGCGCTCGGCGAAGCGCGCCTCGAGCTGCGGCGTCAGGTTGATCTCGGGCACCAGCACCAGCACCTGCCGGCCGCGGGCGAGCGCGGCCTCGGCGCAGCGCAGGTAGACCTCGGTCTTGCCGCTGCCGGTCACGCCCTGCAGCAGCGTCGGCCTGGCTGCAGCCCCGGCCTCGTCGGTCAACGCCTGCACCGCGGCCGCCTGCTCGGGACTGAGCGTCGGTCGGATCGCTTCCGTCCCAGCCGCCGCTGGCGGCGGCACGGCCGCGAGCCGCGCCAGCCGCCGCTCGAGCTGCGCATCGTCGAGCCGGCGCAGCTCCGGCGGCAGCACCGCCAGCGCGACTTCGCCGAGGCCGCGCTGGTAGTAGCCGGCGCAGAAGGCGACCAGCTGGCGCCACGCGGCCGGCAGCGGCGGCAGCGCGTCGAGCGCGGCGATCAGCGGACGCAGGTGGGCGGGATCAGCGGCCGGCCCGGCGCGCTCGTGCCAGACGACGCCGGTCACGCGCCGGCGCCCCAGCGGAACGCTGACCAGCGTTCCGGGTGCAAGCGCGCGCTCACTCGTGTAATCCAGGGTGGCGGTCAGCCCGGCGTGCTGCGGGGCGGCGACGACGACCGGCAGCGTCAGCGCACTGCTCATGACGAAGCGTCGGCCAGTTGCGTGCGACTACGCTGGCAGACTCTAGAAACCGCCCGCAAGTCGATGATTGGACGGGAGTTTTTCACTATCCACATGTTCTGTGGACAAGTTTGTGGGAAAGCTGCCGGCGCCGCGCCGCGCGTTGGCGTTACGACTGGCGCGCAGCGCGCTTGCCGCT
>CAZKCJ010000375.1:0-2530 GCA_964550885.1 uncultured Rubrivivax sp.
GCTGTACGAAGAGCTCGCCGCCGAGGAGCAGGAGCACGCGCGCGAGCTCGCGCAGGAGCGCGCGCGCTGGCGCGCGCCCACGCCGGCCGCGGCGGCGATCAAGGGCAACGGCGCGCAGTGGCTGCTCGAGGAGCATCCGGACGACGACCTCGCGATCGAGTGCGGCGCCGAGCGGCTGACCTACGGCCAGCTGCGCGACCGGGTCGCGCGCTCGGCCGCGGTGTGGCGCGCGCGCGGGCTGCGCGCGGGCGACCGGGTCGCGGTCAAGCTGCCCGACGGCCCCGACTGGATCGTCGCCTGGCTCGGCGCGCTGTGGGCCGGCGGCGTCGCCGTCGGCGTGAACCCGCACATCCCGGCGCCCGAGTGGCAGTACATCCTCGAGGAGGCCGGCTTCGACGTGATCGTCGCCGAGAGCGTGGACGACACCCCGCTGCCGTGGCGCGCGCAGGTGATCACCCTCGACGAGGGCCGGCGCGAGGTGCCGCTGGCCGCGCCGATCCCGCCGGTCGCGCTGCCCGAGGAGTCGCCGGCCTTCTGGGTGCACTCGTCGGGCACCTCGGGCAAGCCCAAGGCGGTGGTGCACTCGCACCGCTGCATGCGCGAGATCGGCCGGGTCTCGGCCGAGCGCATCGGCATTCGCCCCGGCGACCGGCTGTTCGCCAGCTCGCGGCTGTTCTTCGCGTACCCGCTGACCAACCTGCTGCTGGCCGGCCTGCGCGTGGGCGCGACGCTGCTGCTGGACCCGCAGTGGCCGACCGCGGTCAACGTCGCCGCCACCGTCGCGCGGGTGCACCCGACGATCCTGTTCAGCGTGCCGTCGCTGTACCGCGACCTGCTGCATCGCGGGCTGGGCGCCGGGCTGCGCGAGGCCGGGGTGCGGCTGTGCGTGTCGGCCGGCGAGGCGCTGCCCGCGCAGCTGCGCCAGGCCTGGCGCGACGCCACCGGGCTGCAGATGTTCGACGGCTACGGCGCGTCCGAGACGCTGGTGCTGGTGCTCGGCGCGAACGACACCGACGACGCGCTGCTGCCGGCGCCCGGCGTCTCGGTGCAGCCGGTGGACCCCGAGGCCGCCGCTGCCGGCGGGCCGACGCGGCTGCTGATCCGCTGCAGCACGCTGGCGCTGGGCTACCTGGACCGGCCGGCGGCGCAGGCCGACAGCTTTCGCGAAGGCGCGTTCTGCCCGGCCGACCTGTTCGTCAAGAGCGGCAACGGCTGGCGCTTCGCCGGCCGCGAGGACGCGCTGGTCAAGATCCGCGGCCGCTGGGTGAACCTGGCCGAGCTCGAGGTCAAGCTCGGCGCCGGCATCCCCGGCGTGCGCGAGGCGGCCGCGGTGTGCGTGCCCGACGCCGACGGGGTCGAGTCGATGGCCTTCTTCTTCGCCGCGGCGCCGGCCGACGAGGCGGCGGTGCGCGGCGCGCTGGCCGAGCGCATCGCCGCGCTGCCGACCTACCAGCAGCCGGCGCGGATCGAGCGCATCGACGAGCTGCCGCGCACACCCACCGGCAAGCTGCTGCGGCGGCGGCTGCGCGAGCTGCCGCCCGAAGTCGGAGCGTCGGCATGAGCGCGGCCACCGCCGAACGGCTGATCGCGGTCGAGCGCGCCGGCGGCGCGCTGATCGCGACGCTGCAGCGCGCGCCGGTGAACGCGATCAACGACGCGCTGCTCGACGAGCTGGACGAGGTGCTGGACCAGGCCGAGGCCGACGACAGCGTGTCGGTGCTGCACCTGCGCAGCGCGTTCAAGGTGTTCTGCGGCGGCGCCGACCTGGAGCTGATCCGTCAATCGACGGCGACGCCGCAGGGCCGCAACCGGATGGTCGCGATCGTGCAGGACATGCAGCGCGTGTACGCGCGCTTCGAGAACGCACCCTTCGTGACCATGGCCGAGGTCAGCGGCGCCTGCGTCGGCGGCGGCTTCGAGCTGGCGCTGGCCTGCGACTGGCGGATCGTCGCCAACGAGGCGCGCATCGGCCTGCCCGAGGCCGGCCTCGGACTGCTGCCCGGTGCCGGCGGCACCCAGCGGCTGACCGCGCTGGTCGGCGCCGGCACCGCGCGGCGGCTGATCCTGGGCGCCGAGACGGTCGACGGCGCCGAGGCGCTGCGCCTCGGGCTGGTGCAGTGGGCGGTGCCGCGCGCCGAGCTGGGCGCGGCCGCGGCCGCGCTGGCGCGGCGCAGCGCGGCGATCCCGCGCACCACGCTGGCCGAGAACAAGCGCTGCATCACGCTGGCCGACGCGTCGCAGGGCGACGGCTTTGCCGCCGAGATCGCGGCGACGCGCCGGCTGTACGACAACCCCGAAACCCGCCGCGCGTATGTAGAGGCGAACGTCGAAGCTGGTGTTCCACTTTTTCTAACTCAGGAACTGGCAGGGATCGAAGAACGTTATTCCTTCAGCGGCGAAGGGCCACTGGTACGCGTCTGGCCACGCGGAGAGGTGGCTATAGGAACGCCTCAGCACACGCAGGTGGAAACGCTGGCCAGTGGAGCGCTGCATCTGCTCGGCTATGATCTAGATGTGCTCGATCAGGCCA
>CAZKCJ010000376.1:0-2518 GCA_964550885.1 uncultured Rubrivivax sp.
CGTGCCGGATGCGGCGACCGCCGGCGCCGCCGCGGGCACGGCAGCCGCGCCGCGGCGACGCTGCGCCGGCGGCCGCAGCGCCTGCAGCTGCGCACTGCGGCTGTCGTCGCTGCCGAGCGCGAAGTCCTCCCACCACTCGGCGAGCTCGGCGTCGATCTCGCCGGCATCGGCGCGCAGCCGCAGGAAGTCGTAGGCGGCGCGGTAGCGCGGCTGCTCGACCAGTGCGCGCGGGCCGTTGCCGCTGCGCCGCTCGAAGCGCGGCTGCATCAGCCAGATCTCGCGCATGTCGGCGGCCAGCCGGCCGCGGCCGGAGACTTCGCCGATGCGCGCGTCGAACACCGCGTCGATCGCCTGCTGCAGCGCCGGCACCGGCGCTTCGCCGGCGGCGCGCAGCGCGCTCCAGCGCTGCTGCACCTCGGGCCACAGCAGGCAGCCGAGCAGGAAGCTCGGCACCACCGAGCGGCCTTCGGCGACGCGGCGGTCGGTGTCGGCCAGCGCCAGCCGCACGAAACGCCCCGGCTCGCCGGTGGCCGGATCGAGCGCCGCGTCGAGCACCGGGAACACTCCGCGGCCCAGGCCGCAGGCGCGCAGCGCCTGCAGGCTGGCCAGCGCGTGTCCGGTCTGCAGCAGCTTGACCATCTCGTCGAACAGCCGCGACGCCGGCACGTTGGCGAGCAGGCCCGACAGCTCGCGGATCGGCGCCTCGGTGGCCGGCTCGACGCGGAAGCCGAGCTTCGCCGCGAACCGGGCCACGCGCAGCATCCGCACCGGGTCTTCGCGGTAGCGCGTCGCCGGGTCGCCGATCATGCGCAGCACGCGCGCGCGCGCGTCGGCCAGCCCGTGGTGGTAGTCGACGACGACCTGCGCGCTCGGGTCGTAGTACAGCGCGTTGACGGTGAAGTCGCGCCGCGCCGCGTCCTCGATCTGCGTGCCCCAGACGTTGTCGCGCAGCACGCGGCCGGTGGCGTCAACCACGTGCGCCTTGCCGCTGAGCTCGTGCCTGGAGGTCTTCTCGTTGCCGCGCACCTGCTCGGCCGCGCCGTTGTCGAGCAGCGCGCGGAAGGTCGAGACCTCGATCACCTCGTGGTCGCGGCCGTGGCCGAAGATCACGTGCACGATGCGAAAGCGCCGGCCGATCAGGAACGCGCGCCGGAACAGCGCCTTGACCTGCTCGGGGGTCGCGTCGGTGGCGACGTCGAAGTCCTTGGGCCGCAGGCCCAGCAGCAGGTCGCGCACCGCGCCGCCGACGATGTACGCCTGGTGCCCGGCCTGCTGCAGCGTGCGCACCACGCGCAGCGCGCGCTCCTCGACCCGCGCCGGGTCGATGCCGTGCTCGGCCTGGGGCACCTCGACGCGCTCGCCCAGGCTCGATGCGGTGGCGGCCTGGCCCTTGCCGAGCAGGCGCCGGATCAGCTTGCGGATCATTGGAACAGGTGCAGGACCGGCCAGCCGCGCGCGCGTGCGACGCGCTCCAGGGCCGGCGCCGGGTTGGTGGCCACCGGATGGCTGACCTGCTCGAGCAGCGCCAGGTCGTTGGTGGAGTCGCTGTAGAAGGTGATGCGCTCGAAGTCCGCGCAGCGCCGGCCCTCGCGCTGCAGCCACTGCTGCACGCGCACGACCTTGCCCTCGCGGTACGCGGGCACTCCGAGGATCTCGCCGGTCACCCGACCCTGCGGGTCGCGCTGCAGCTCGGTGGCGATCAGCGTGTCGATGCCGAACAGCCGTGCGATCGGGCGGGTGACGAACTCGTTGGTCGCGGTCACCAGCGCCAGCTGCTCGCCGGCGTCGGCGTGGCGCGCGACCAGCGCGAGCGCGCGCGCGTCGATCGCCGGCGCGATCACCTCGTCGACGAAGCGCGCGCTGGCCGCCGCCAGCTCCGATGCGCTGCGGTCGCGCCACGGCGCGGTCGCGAAGCGCACGTAGGCGGCCACGTCCAGCGCCTCGGCCTGGTACTGCGCGTAGAAGTCGTCGTTGCCGCGGCGGAAGGCGTCGGCGTCGGCCCAGCCCAGGCGCACCAGGAACTCGCCGAACGCGTGGTCCGAGTCGATCGCCAGCAGCGTGCCGTCGAGGTCGAACAGCGCCAGCTTCATCCGCGCTGCGGCACCGCGGCCGGCTCCTCGTCGAGCATCGCGCGCAGCAGCGGCAGCGTGACCGTGCGCTGGCGCGCCAGCGCGAAGCGATCGAGCCGCTCCAGCAACCGCATCAGGCCGCCCAGCTCGCGCGGCTGGCGCGTGAGCAACCAGTCGAGCACCTCGTCGGCCAGGAAGATGCCGCGCCGGTCGGCCTCGCGCCGCAGGATCGCGCGCGTCTCGTGCTCAGCAGGCGGCTGCAGCGCGAACACGTGGCCCCAGCCCAGCCGCGTGCGCAGGTCGTCGCGCACCGGCAGGTCCACCGGCGGCAGGCGCCCGGCCGCGGCCCAGCGCTGGCCCTGCTCGGCGCCAGCGACGAACAGCGCGAACGCCGCCTGCTGCTGCGCCGCGTCGAGCCGCTCGCAGTCGTCGACCACGATCAGCGACCA
>CAZKCJ010000377.1:0-2510 GCA_964550885.1 uncultured Rubrivivax sp.
CCGCGCTCGCTGTGCCCGGGCGGGTGCGCGCCTTCGGACTGGCCGCACTCGCGCTGACCGCCGCCGGCGGCGTCAGCCGCACGCTGTCGCTGCGGCGCAATGCGCGGCTGAAGCCGAAGTCCACGCTGGCCACGGCGATCGGCATCCGCCACCCGCAGATCGCGCAGCGCTCGATGGGCTTCATGGGCGGCTCGTTCAACACCCGCGAGTTCTTCCACGGCCGCGCACCGGGCGTGCTGCGCCGGCTGAAGTGGGTGTTCCTGCTGGCCGCGTCCGTGCTGCCGCTGGCGCTGCTCGCCGCCGGGCTGGCCGCCGGCTCGGCGGCGCTGCTGCTGCTGGCCTTCGCGCTGCAGTTCGCGGGGCTGCTGGTCGAGCGCTGGTTCTTCCTCGCGCAGGCCAACCACCCGCAGAACCTGTACTACCTGGTGGTGTCGTGAAGGCGCCGGGCTGCAGCCGAACGCTCGCGCCGCAGCGCGCTGCGCGCAGTTCGCAGCGCAGGCCGGTGAGCGCGCGCAGGCTGGCCCTGGGCGGCGGGCTGATGCTGGCCGCGGCCGCCGCCCACGCCGCGCCGGCGGCGGCAGCAGCAGCATCCGGGGGGCCGCCGTGGTGGCTGTGGCCGCTGGCGCTCTTTGCCACCTGCTTCGTGATCGGCATCGTCGCGGTGCCGGCGGGGATCGGCGGCGGCACGCTGTTCGTGCCGATCGTCGGCAGCTTCTTCCCGTTTCACCTGGACTTCGTCCGCGGCGCCGGGCTGCTGGTCGCGCTGGCGAGCGCGCTGTCGGCCGGGCCGATGCTGCTGCGCTCGGGGCTGGGCAGCCTGCGGCTGGCGCTGCCGCTGGCGGTGCTCGGCTCGGCGGCGTCGATCGCCGGCGCGCGCCTCGGGCTGGCGATGCCGGCGAACCTGGTGCAGGTGCTGCTCGGCGCGGTGGTGCTGGCGATCGTGGTGCTGATGCTGCTCGCGCGCAAGGCCGAGTTCCCGCAGGTCGAGCGGCCGGACAAGCTGGCGCAGCTGCTCGCGCTGCACGGCGTGTTCGTCGACGGCGCATCGCGGCGCGTGGTCGCGTGGCAGGTGCACCGCACGCTGCCGGGGCTGGTCATCTTCCTGGGCATCGGCGTGCTCGCCGGCATGTTCGGCATCGGCGCCGGCTGGGCCAACGTGCCGGCGCTGAACCTGCTGATGGGCACGCCGCTGAAGGTCGCGGCCGGCACCTCGGGCGTGGTGCTGTCGCTGGTCGACTCGTCGGCCGCGTGGGTGTACCTGAACCGCGGCGCGGTGCTGCCGATGATCGCGGTGCCGTCGGTGGTCGGCATGATGCTTGGCGCGCGGATCGGCGCGCGGCTGCTGGGCGTGCTGCGCGGTGCGGCGGTGCGGCGGCTGGTGATCGGCGTGCTGCTGTTCGCCGGCGCGCGCGCGCTGCTCAAGGGGCTGGGGGTGTGGCCGTGAAGCCGCCGGTGGTCGAGCAGCCGCCCGAGCAGCTGCGCTACGCGCGGGTGCTGGACTGGAGCGCGCGCATCGGGCTGGCGGTGCTGGTCGCGAGCTTCGGCGCGTACCTCGGCGGCCTGATGGACGCGCACGTGCCGCCGCAGCAACTGCCGCAGCTGTGGATCCACCCGGTCGACCGCTTCATCGAGCTGACCGGCTCGCCGCGCGGCTGGGGCTGGCTCGCGCTGATCCACCTGGGCGACATGGCCGGGCTGCTGGGGATCGCAATCCTGGCCGGCAGCTCGCTCGCGTGCCTGCTGGCGGTGGTGCCGGTGTTCGCGGCGCGGCGCGACCGGGCCTTCGTGTTCGTGTGCCTGGCCGAGGTCGTGGTGATCGCGGTCGCCGCGTCGGGCTGGCTGGCGACCGGGCATTGACGATGACTGCAGATCACTGCGCCGACGGCGTCGAGCGGCAACGCGCCGCGCGAACCGCCGGAGCCGCGAATGCGCTGCGGCGCGGCCGAACGCCGATCGCCGTGCGTGCAGCACGCAGCGCTGACGCCCGCGCCGATGGCGGTGTTGGGGCTGGTGCCAGCGTTGGTGGCGGCGCGCCCGGCCGCTCGTCGGGCTGCAACCCGCAGCCCGCAGCGCGATGAACGCCGCGCCACGCCCGCCCTTCGAGCGGTTGCTGCTCGCCACCGAGCACACCGAGTTCGACGCCGGCGCCGAGGCGATCGCGTTCGCGCTCGCGCTGCGCCGCGGCGGCGCGCTGGACGCGGTGCTGCCGATCGTCAGCAACCCGGAGTTCGAGGCGCAGGCGCCCAAGCTCGCCGAACGTGCCGACGCGCAGGCGGCGCAGCGCGCCGACGCGCTGGTCGCCGCGGCGGCGGCGCAGGGCGTGACCCTGGCGCTGCGGCTGCGCCACGGCGCGCCGCCGCAGGCCGAGATCGTCGCCGAGGCGCGCGCGCGCGACGCCGACCTGCTGATCCTGCGCCGGCGCGGGCGGCGCAGCTTCCTCGCGAACCTGATGCTCGGCGAGATGGTCGGCGAAGTGGTCGCGCATGCGCCCTGCAGCGTGCTGCTGTGCC
>CAZKCJ010000378.1:0-2509 GCA_964550885.1 uncultured Rubrivivax sp.
CTGACCTTCGGCCCCGGCAGCACGCCGCCGTGCCCCGGCTTCGCACCCTGGCTGAGCTTCAGCTCGATCAGCCGCACCTGAGGATCGCGCGCCTGCGCGGCGAACGCCTGCGCATCGAAGCGGCCCTGCGCGTCGCGGCAGCCGAAGTAGCCGGAGCCGATCTCCCAGATCAGATCACCGCCGTGCACGCGGTGGTGGCGGCTGATCGCGCCTTCGCCGGTGTCGTGCGCGAAGCCGCCGCGCGCCGCGCCGGCGTTGAGCGCGAGGATCGCGTTCGCGCTGAGCGCGCCGAAGCTCATCGCCGAGATGTTGAACACGCTGGCGTCGTAGGGCTGCGGCCGGCCGGCGCCGATCGTCACGCGGAAGTCGTGCGTGGCCAGCCGGGTCGGCTGCAGCGAGTGGTTGATCCACTCGAAGCCGGCCGCGTGCACGTCCAGCTGGGTGCCGAACGGGCGCTTGTCGCTCGCGCCCTTGGCGCGCTGGTACACCAGCGAGCGCTGCTGGCGCGAGAACGGCGCCGCCTCGCGGTCGCCTTCCAGGAAGTACTGGCGCAGCTCGGGCCGCAGCGCCTCGAGCAGGTAGCGCAGGTGCCCGACCACCGGGTAGTTGCGCAGCAGCGCGCGCCGCGTCTGCAGCCGGTCGTGCAGGCCGAGCAGCACGAGCGCACCGGCGGCCAGCACCCAGCCGCCGCCGCTTGCGCGCAGCAGCCAGTGCGCGAGCGCTGCGGCGAAGGCCGCAGCGCAAAGCGCCCACGCCGCCAGGCGCAGCGGCAGCCGCGCGTCGAGCCGGCGCAGCTGCGCGGCCGCGGCCGCCAGGATCGGGTGCTGCATCGCTGTCTCCTCGGCCGGGGCTCAGGCCGCGCGCCGCGCGCCGGGCGCGGGCACCGGCGACGCCAGCTCGTCCAGGAACGGAAAGCGCCAGCCGCGGTTGGATTCGCGGCCGACGATGTGGTCACTGCAGCCGGGCTGGCTCAGGTCGAGCAGTTCGGGCGGCTGCTGCATCTGCGCGCGGATCGAGTAGAAAACCTTGACCCGGGGGCAGAGCGGCGCCTGCGGCTGGTGCTCGACCACCACCGCCAGCCGCTGCGACTTCAGCCGCACCAGCGAGCCGACCGGGTAGATGCCGACGCAGTCGACGAAGGCGCGGAAGACCGCCGCGTCGAACTGGCCTGCGCGCGTCCACGCGGCCATCTGCGCGATCGAGTCGCCGGGGCTCCACGCGTCCTTGTACGGCCGCTGCGAGGTGACGGCGTCGTACACGTCGCACACCGCCGCCATCCGCGCCGGCAGCGACAGCGCGTCGCCGGCCAGCTGCTGCGGGTAGCCGCGGCCGTCGGGGCGCTCGTGGTGGTGCAGGCACACGTCCAGCGCAGTCGCGCTGCTCACCCCCGAAACCTGCAGCAGCTGCGTGCCCAGCTGCGGGTGCTGCTGCATCAGCTGGTACTCGGCCGCGCTCAGCCGCGCCGGCTTGTTCAGCACCGCCAGCGGGATCCGCGCCTTGCCGACGTCGTGCAGCAGCCCGGCCAGGCCGGCGGCGCGCACCTGCGCCTCGTCCTGCCCCAGCTGGCGCGCGAGCACGACCATCAGCGTGCACACCGCCACCGAGTGCAGGAAGGTGTAGTCGTCGTGCGCTTTCAGCCGCACGATGCCCAGCAGCGCGCTGGCGTTGCGCTGCATCGACGCGGCGATCTCGTCGACCAGCGGCGTGCAGCCGTCGACCTCGAGCGCGCGGCCGAGGCGCGCCTGCTCGTGCAGCGACGCGACCTGGTCGCGCGCCTGGGTGCACAGCCGCGCCGCGTGCTGCGCCTCGTGCTCCAGGCTCACCGGCGCCGGCGGCTCGGGCAGCGGCGCCGGTGCGGTCGGCTGCGGCGGCGGCGCCGGCGGCGGCAGCGCGACGTCCAGGCCGCGGCGGGTGTCGATCACGCACTGCGCGGCGCCGCTGGCGCGCAGCCGCTCCAGCTCGGCCGGCCCGTCGACCCGCAGGCGGGTGCGCCACAGCGGGTGTTCGAGCCAGGGCATGCACAGCTCGTGCACGTACATGCCGACCCGCAGGTCGGCCACGGCGATCCGCTTGAGCATCGTGTCGGCGAGCCAGGCGCGTCAGAACCCGAGCCCGGCGAGCAGCTCGTCGACCTCCTGCTGGTTGCGCGCGACGTCGGCGCGCGCCGCGGCGTCGACCACCGGGCCGCCGAGGCGGCGCAGCGACGGCGGGATCGGCTCGGCCGGCGCCGCGCGCAGCAGCAGCTCGACCAGGCTGTCCTCGAGCTCGATCGCCAGCGCCACCACCTGCGCGACCACCTGGCCGGTCAGGTCGTGGAAGTCCTGCGCGAGCAGGATCTCGGTCAGCTCCGCGTCGATCCGCCGGCCGGCCGCGCGCAGCTCGCGCAGCGCGACCGCGTGCGCGGCGGCGCTCGAGCCTGGCGTCGCGGCCCGGGCGCCCGGTGCCGCGGCGGCCGCTGCGGGCAGGTCGGCCGCCGCGACCTCGTGCACCGCGCCGACCGCGTCGACCG
>CAZKCJ010000379.1:0-2469 GCA_964550885.1 uncultured Rubrivivax sp.
TTGCCAGCGCACCGCATCACGGCCCACTCGGGCGCGTCCAACTGCCGGAAGTAGGCTGAAGCGCCGCCAGCCGCGACCCTCAGCCCGGCGCCCGGGTGCTCGGTCGGCCGCGGGACCGCGGGGCCGCGGCCCGGCCGGCGGCCCGGGCCAGCTCGGCGACGAAGGCCGGCGCGCCGCAGGCCCAGCCGTGCCGCGCCGCGTATTCGAGCCGTTCGGCCTGCGCTGGGTCGGGCCCCTGCCGCAGCCGTTCGGCCCAGGCGGCCTCGCGCTCGAAGGGCGTGTTGCCCAGCGCCCAGTACTCGGGCGGATCGGTCACCAGCCGGTCGCGGCGCAGGCCCAGCCGGTGCGCGGCGCTGCTCCAGCCGCCGGCCGCATCCGCCGCCTGGCCGCGCCGCTGCGGCAGCGCATCGACCAGACACAGGCACTGCAGCGTGGTCGCGCCCGGCTCGAGCACGCCGGCGCGAAAGCGCCCGTCCCACAGCGTGCCCCGCCGCGCGTGACGCCGGTTGAAGTGCGCGCCGTAGCGCCGGCCGACCCGCTGCAGCAGCCGGCCGATCGCGTCGGCCGCCGCCGGCACCAGCAGCAGCCGCACTTCGTCGGCCAGCAGCGCGTACGCGAGGAGGGTCACGCCCTGCGCGCGCAGGGCCTCGGCGAGCGCGTCGAGGTACTGCCGGCGGTCGGCGTCGTCGGCGAACACCGGCTGGCCGCTGTGGCCGAGCAGCATCACCTGGTGCGCGAGGCCGGGCACCACCAGCCGGGGCAGCCGCGCCATCGGTTCAGCCGACGCTGCCGCCAGCCGGCGGCAGCGGCTTCGCCGGCACCGGCCGGCGGCGCTGCCCCCGCGGACTGCAGGCGCTGTGCACCGCAGCTACCGCGGCGCGCGCAGATCCTGGATCTTGCGCGTGATCGTGTTGCGACCGATGCCGAGGCGGTAGGCCGCCTCGATCCGCCGGCCGTGGGTCAGCTGCAGCGCGGTGTCGATCAGCCGCTGCTCGAACTTGCGCGCCAGCCGGTCCCAGACGTCGGGCACGCCGGCTTCGAGCAGCATCCGCGCCTCGCGGCCGAGCTCGTCGAGCCAATCGCCTTCGGGCCCGGCTGCGGCGGTCGACGGGGTCGCGGACCCCGGCTGCGCCGGCGCATCCGCAGGCGCGGTCGCCGCGGCGTGAGTCGGCAACGCTGCAGCGGCCGCGGCTGCGCCTGGCGCCGCGCCACCTGGTGGCTCGGCTGCCGCACCGCGCGGCGCTTCGTCAGGTCGGCCAGGCTGCGCTCCCGGCCGCGCGCCGGGTCGCTCGCCCATCGACGATCGAGGCGCCTGCAACGGCGCAGTGCCGGCCAGTTCGCCGGCCAGTTCGCCAGCCTGTGCACCGGGCCACGCGCCGCGCCGCACATCACCCGGCGCCACGACCCGCGCCTCGATCGACCCGAGCGGCCGCCCCGCCGTCTCTGCCGCAGACCCCGCAGCAGATCTGGCTGCAGGCAGCGAAGCATCATGCCCGGCAGGATCGGCGGCCGGCGCCGCGGTGGCAGGCACCGCACTCACGCCAGGCGCCAACCCGCCCTTGCCCGCCGGCGCAGCCGCTGCCGGCTGATCGGTTGCCGCCGGCTGCAGCTCCGGCGGCAGGTCGCGCACGTCGACCAGCTGCGACGGCGCCATCACCGTCAGCCAGCGGCACAGGTTTTCGAGCTGGCGCACGTTGCCGGGGAAGTCGAAGGCCTGCAGCCGCTGCCGCGCGGCCGGGCTCAGCTGCTTGGTGTCCACGCCCAGCTCCTGCGCGCTGCGGTGCAGGAAGGCGCGCGCCAGCAGCCCGATGTCGTCGCGGCGCTCGCGCAGCGGCGGCAGCCGCAGCCGGATCACGTTCAGCCGGTGGAACAGGTCCTCGCGGAAGCTGCCCTGGCGCACCCGCTGCTCCAGGTCCTGGTGGGTGGCGGCGATCACGCGCACGTTGCTCTTCAGCGGCTGGTGGCCGCCGACGCGGTAGAACTGGCCGTCGGCCAGCACCCGCAGCAGCCGGGTCTGCAGCTCCAGCGGCATGTCGCCGATCTCGTCCAGGAACAGCGTGCCGCCGTCGGCCTGCTCGAAGCGGCCGCGGCGCAGCGTCTGCGCGCCGGTGAAGGCGCCGCGCTCGTGGCCGAAGAGCTCGCTCTCGAGCAGGTCCCTCGGGATCGCCGCGGTGTTGATCGCGATGAAGGGCCCGGCCGCGCGCGGGCTGTGCTTGTGCAGCGCGCGCGCGACCAGCTCCTTGCCGGTGCCGCTCTCGCCGGTGATCAGCACCGTGACCGTGCTCTGCGACAGCCGCCCGATCGCGCGGAACAGGTCCTGCATCGCCGCCGCCTGGCCGAGCATCTCCGGCGCCGGCGCCGCCGCCGGGTCCCCCGCCTCCTCGCGCAGGCTCTCGTCGACCGCGCGGCCGATCAGCTCGACCGCCTTGGGCAGGTCGAAGGGCTTGGCCAGGTACTCGAAGGCGCCGC
>CAZKCJ010000380.1:0-2450 GCA_964550885.1 uncultured Rubrivivax sp.
TGAGCGAGCCGCTCGCTGCCGGCCTTCGCGCCCGGTCGCGCACGACCGGGCAGGAGCCGCTGCTGCCCCTGCCGGACGATCCGCCGCCGCTCGCGTCTGCCGCCGCGCAGCGCAGCGACGGGCACGATCACGGGGCGCCGAGTGCGGATCGGCGCGGCGCCGACCGCACGGTCGATCGCGCCGCCGAACGCAGCACCGATCGCGACACGGATCACGGCGCCGATCACAGCGCCGATCACAGCACCGCCCGGAGCACCGCCCGGAGCAGCGCCGCCCGCAGCAGCGCCGCCGCACCCGCGTCGCCGCCGCTGGGCGGCGAGTCGGAGTTCGACTCCGCCTGGGCCGCCGACGCGGCGCGCGTGGCGGCGGCTGGTCCGGTGGCCGCCGCCGACTCGGCGCTCGAGCGGATCGTGCGGACCTACGCCGTCGCGCGCAGCGCGATCGGCGCCGCGCTGCTGACCGGTGTCGGCGTGAGCTATCTGCTCGGCAGCCACGTGGCCGCGCCGATCGCGCTGTTGTGCATCGGCTATGCGCTGCAGACGACGCTGTGGTGGCTGCTGCCGCACCAGCGCGCGGCCGCGCGCCGCGCGTCGGGCGGCAGCGCATCGCGGCGGCAGTGGCTGGCGACGATCGGGGTCGATCTGGCGGCCTTCACCGGCCTGCACGTGCTGGCCTCCGACGCGGTGGCGAACTTCGGTGCGCTGCTGGTGCTGCCGGTGCTGATGGCCGGCGTGCTGAGCTCGCGCCTGGTGGCGCTGGGCACCGCCGCCGCGGCGACGCTGATGCTGCTGGCGGTGGCCTGGCAGGGCGCCGGCGGCGGTGCCGGCGGCGCGCTGCTGATTCCGCAGTCGGGCCTGGCGGGGCTCGGCCTGTTCGTGATCGCGCTGCTGTCGGGCGAGCTCGCCAGCCGCCTCGCGCGCGCGCAGGGTGCGGCGCGCGGCAGCCTCGAGCTGGCGCGGCAGCAGGCGCAGCTGAACCGGCTGGTGCTGGAGGAGATGGCCGACGGTGTGCTCGTCGTCGACCATGAGCTGCGCGTGCGCACCAGCAACCCGGCCGCGCGCAGCCTGCTGGCGATGCGCGGCGCGACGCTGCCGCCGAGCTTCCAGCTGCAGGGCCGTGCCGAGTGGGCAGCGCTGGTGGACGCGGTGCGGCGCGCGCAGGCCGACGGCCGCTGTCCCGAGGCCGGCAAGGAGAGCGTTCTGGCCGTCTGCGGCGCCGACACCCGCGCGCTGCGCATGCGCGTGCGCTTCACCCGCCGGCGCGACCTGCCCGAGGGCGAGCCGCTGTGCGTGCTGCTGCTCGAGGACGGCCGCGCCGCGCAGGCGCGGCTGCACCAGGAGCGGCTGGCGGCAATGGGGCGGGTCTCGGCCGGCGTCGCGCACGAGATCCGCAATCCGCTGGCGGCGATCGCGCAGGCCAACGCGCTGCTGCTCGAGGACGCGCTGGATGGCCCGCAGGCGCGGCTCGCCGGCATCGTCGCCGACAACGTGCGGCGGCTGCGCCGCATCGTCGACGACGTGCTCGAGGTGGTGCCCGGCGCGGCCGAGCCGACGACGCCGGCCGACGCCGCGGCGGTGGTCGCGGCCGCCGCCGCCGAGTGGGCGCGCACCACTGGCGTGGCGATCGGCGGGCGGCTGCGGCTGGATCTGCCGCGCACCGCGCTGCCGGTGGGCTTCGACGCCGAGCACCTGCGCCGGGTGCTGGTCAACCTGCTGGACAACGCGCAGCGCCACGCGAGCCAGGTGCCGGGCGCGATCGGCGTGCGGGTCGCGCCGCGCGACGCGGCGAGCGCGCTGCTGCTGGTCGACAGCGATGGCCCGCCGATCGACCCCGAGGTCGAGCAGCACCTGTTCGAGCCCTTCTTCTCCACGCGCAGCCGCGGCACCGGCCTCGGCCTGTACATCTGCCGCGAGCTGTGCCAGCGCCACGGCGCGAGCATCGAGTACCGCCACCGCGCCGACGCCGGCCGCAACCTGTTCCTGGTGGTGATGCCGCGGGTGCGGCGCGAGGCGGCGCGGGCGTCGGGCTTCGGGGTGGCGGCGTGAGTGCGGCCGGTCGCCTGCACGACGCCGAGGGCGGCGCGCCGCCGGACGCCGCCGCGGGCAGCGCGCGCCGCAGCCCGAGCCTGCTGGTCGTCGACGACGAACCCGACCTGTGCACGCTGTACGAGCTGACGCTGGTGCGCGAAGGCTATGCGATCGAGACCGCCGGCAGCGTTGCCGAAGCCTGGGCACTGCTGCAGGCGCGCAGCTTTGACGCGGTGATCACCGACCTGCGCCTGCCCGACGGCTCGGGGCTCGAGCTGCTGCAGCGCATGGACGCCGCGGCGCGCAGCGAGAAGACGATCGTGATCACCGCCTACGGCTCGGCGCAGAGCGCGGTCGAGGCGCTCAAGGCCGGCGCCTACGACTACCTGACCAAGCCGATGGACCTGCGCCAGTTCCGCGGCG
>CAZKCJ010000381.1:0-2444 GCA_964550885.1 uncultured Rubrivivax sp.
TCTTGCCGCGCACGCGCGGGTCGATGACGAAGGTGCGGTCGAGCAGGTGGCCGAAGGCGCCGATCACCGAATCGACGTCGGCGTCCTTGAAGTTCAGCGTGACGACATCGTTCGCGGCCGACGTGCCGGCGGCCTTGCCTGCGCCGGCGGTACCCGCGGCACCTGCGGCGCCTGCCGCACCGGCCGGCGCGGGCTGCGCGTGCGCAGCCGTCACACCGAACGCGCAGGCCAGCGCGAGCGCCGCGGCAGCCGCAATGCGCGACACCGCCGTGCGCGTCGTCTGCAGCGGCGCACCGCCGTCAGGCGGACGCGCGGGCCTGTGCCCGCCTGGCTTGTGCACGCTCATGCCCCTATTCTAATGATGGTTCTGTCGCCGTCGCGCCGCCCGATCAGGCCGAGAAACGAGTTCAGGCTCGCCTGCTCGGCAGGATCGGCACTGGCCTCGGCGGTGAAGCGCAGGCCCGCCTGCGCGGTGAAGCTGCCGCTTCCCTGCAGCCGCAGCGGCCCCGCCAGCGTCTGGATGCTCAGGTCGGCCTGCCCGCCGCGGCCGACGACCTCGACCCGGTAGCTGCCCAGCGGCCTGACCGGCGTCATCGCCGAGGATGCGTCGCGCAACTCGATCTGCGCGCGGCCTTCGAGCCCGCCTTGCCGCAGGGCGAGGTTCTCCCAGCGCAGGCTGAGCGCACCCGAGGGCCGCAGCGTGTTCCAGGGCGAGCCCATCCGGGCCAGTTCGACCGACGGCAGCGCCACCGCGCCGCCGCCCACCCTGATCTCGCCGTAGCCGCCCTGCACGCGCACCGGCTGCGCCATGCCCTCGATGCGCAGCGACGCATCGACCTGGCCGACCAGCATCGGCAACGCGCGCACGCTCCAGTCTATCCGCCCGGGCACCGCGACCCCGGCCACCGCCCACCGGTTGCCGACCTCGGCGCCGGTATCGACCAGCACCAGCCTGCCCGATCCTGCCCAGACGGAGCCGGCCGTCTCGGCCAGTCGCATCCGCCCGCCGGTGGCGCGCGCGAGGGCCAGATCGGCGAAGCTGGCCGGCGCAGTGGCCACCAGCGCGAGCGCGACCCCCAGCAGCCCGACGAATGCATGGGCCAGCGCCCATCCGGGGCGTAGCCGCACTTCAGCGCCCCTCCCGGCGCGGCATTTCGAGCGCCAGTCGCGCCGAAACCACGCCGACGCCGGTCTCGCGGGTGACCGCCGCGTCGACCACGCGCAGCCGCGTCTCGCGCGCGGCCGCCTCCAGCCAGGCGAGCCAGGCTCCGTAAGGCACGCTCTTGAAGCGCAGCTCGAACAGGTTGCCGGTGAGCGTGAGCTGCGCGAGGGCGGGCCGCAGGCCCGCGCCCTCGATCGACTGCTCGAGTTGCGCCTTCACCGCCTGCGGCGACTCGCCCGCGCCGGGCACCGCGCCGAGGCGGCGTGCTTCGTCCGCGAGCTGCTCGGCCTGGGCGAGCTGTGCGCGCATGACCGGCAACTCGGCCTGCAGCTGCCGGCGCGCGTCCCACGCCGGATCGAACAGCACCATCCAGACCAGCGCCAGCGCCAGCAGCGCCGCGCCCAGCACTACGGTGCGCCGCTCGCGCGGCGTGAGCATCTGCCATCTCTGGAGCAGCGTCTGGAGGAACGTCTCGAGCATCGTCGCACCCGCCCTCAACGCAGCAGCGCGACGGTAGCGGTGGGCTCGCGCTCGCCGTCGAACTTCACCGACAGTCCCTGCCGCTGGCAGTCGCGGACCAGGATCTCACGCACCGAGCGCGCCTCGAAGAAGCCCGGCTGGAAACGCACCCGCAGCCGCGCCTCGCGGTACTCGACGCTCGCCGTCGAATCGGCACCCTGCGCCCCGAGCGCCAGCGAAAAGCGCGTCAGCAGCGGAAGGAAGTCGTCGGGACCCGCCTGTCCGGCGCGGGTGCGCAGGCCGGCGACCTCGCGCTGCATCTGCATCAGCGGTTCGATCACCACGGGCGTGTTCGGGAACGCCTGCCGGAAGGTGCGCTCGGTCTGCGCCTTCAGCGCCGCGCGCTCCTGCGCGAGCGCGCCCCAGTGCAGGTTCAGCCCGAGCAGCGCGGCCGCGACGCTGGCGCCGCCGAAGATCGCCGCCGCGCGCCAGGCGCGCCAGTCGACGTCGGCAAACCAGCGGCCGGCGGCGCTGCCGCGGCGCGCCGCCAGCAGGTCGACCGGCGCGGGCAGCGGAAACGGCAGTGCGCGGATGTCGGCGTCGAACCCGGCGCGCGCGGCCGCCTTCAGCACCGGCGTCTGCCAGCTCGCGTCCTCGACGAACACCGCCAGCCGGCGGCGCAGCCGCGGCGGCTCGGATGGCAGCTCGCGCGCCGCGAGCCCGACCACCGCCTCGCCCTCGGCCACCGCCGGCGCGACATCGGCGGCCGGCGGCGCGAACGGCGCCGACGGCGTGCCGGCGCTGGCCAGCAGCGCCATGATCG
>CAZKCJ010000382.1:0-2444 GCA_964550885.1 uncultured Rubrivivax sp.
GCACCGGCCGGGCCCTGATCGGCCGCCCCGCGAGGCGCAGGCCGCCCGCCGGCTGCGGCCGCGTGGCGATCGGCGCCGCGTCGATCGCCAGCGGCGGTGGTGCTCGCGGGCGCGCCGCGGCTGCGCTGCACCGCGGCGCGCAGCAGCAACATGAAGGTGACCGGCGTGGTCAGCGTCATGAACACGCCGATCGCGATCTCGTGCAGCACCGGCCGCGACGCGAGCGCGCTGAACAGCAGCATCGACGCGATCAGCACGCAGCCGGTGCCCAGCGTGGTGCCCATCGTCGGCGCGTGCAGCCGCTGGAAGAAGCTGGGCAGCCGCAGCAGCCCGAGCGCGCCGATCAGCGTCAGCAGCGCGCCGGCCAGCACCAGCAGCGCCACCGGCAGCGCGATCGCGAGCGGCAGTTCGGCGGTGCTCATCGTGACCGGCGCGGCAGTGCGCGGCGCCGCGCGTTGCTTCGCGTGCCGCTGCGTGCGGCGCGTCGCAAGGTGCTTCCCGCGGCGGACTTGCGCCGGCGCTGCCGCGCGCTCACTGGAGTACCTTCGGGCTGCGCCCTCCGGTATGAGCCCTTCGGGCGGCCGGGCGGGCTCATTCGATCACCTCGCCGCGCAGCAGGAACTTGGCCAGCGCGGCGGTCGCGACGAAGCCGAGCACGCCGATCGCCAGCGCCGCGTCGAAGTAGTGGGTGCTGCCGCCGCGCATGCCGATCGTCAGCAGCAGCAGCATCGCGCTGACGTACAGCGTGTCCAGCGCCAGCACCCGGTCCTGCGCGCTCGACCCGCGCAGCAGGTGCAGGCTCGCGCAGCCCATCGCCAGCACCAGCATCGTCTGCGCGGCCAGCAGGCTCCAGTGCAGCAGCAGTGCGCTCATTCGAAGATCTCCTGCAGCCGGCGCTCGTAGCGCCCCTTGATGATCGCGATCATCGCCGCCTCGTCGATCAGATCGAGGATGTGCATCGTCAGCACGCCACGCGCCGGCTCGTAGCGTGCCCAGGCGGTGCCAGGTGTCGCGGTGATGATGCAGGCCAGCAGCGCGAGCCCCGCCGGGTCGCGCAGCTGCAGCGGGATCTCGAGGAAGCCGGCGGTCTTCGGCAGCTGCGGCTGCAGCACGATGCGCGCGACCGCGAGGTTGGAGCGCACGATGTCCACGCCTACCTCGGCCAGCAGCCGCAGCGCGGCGGCGCTGCGCCGCCAGGCGTCGCCGACCCCGCCGCGCGCACCGGCGCGCGGCTGCTCGAGCCGGCGGTACAGCCGGCACGCGCCGAACGCGAGCAGCGCGCCGAGCAGCAGGTCACCCAGCCACAGGCTCTGGTTCAGCAGCAGCCACAGCCCGGTCAGTACTGCCCACAGCAGCGGGAACGGCAGCCAGCGCTTCACCGCAGCACCCCCTCGATGTAGCCGTGCGGCGCGTGCAGCGCCTGCGCCGCGTCGTCCAGATAGCGCAGCGCCGGCCCGGCCAGCAGCGCCAGCGCCAGCCCCGCACCCAGCAGCAGCGCCACCGGCAGCATCTCGATCACGCGCACGCGCGCGCTCAGCTGCTGCTCGGGCGTCCAGAAGATGCGCACGCCGGTGCGGCTGGCGGCCACCAGCGTCGCCAGGCCCGACAGCAGCAGCAGCACGATCAGCACCCAGGCCGAAGGCGCCACCGCGTCGGGCCGCAGCAGCGCGTCGAGCAGCGCGAGCTTGGCGACGAAGCCGGGCAGCGGCGGCAGCCCCGCCAGCAGCAGCACGCAGCCGATGAAGGCCAGCCCGAGCAGCGCCCAGGTCGCCGGGATCGCGACGCCGACCTCGTCGTCCGGCTCGTCCTCGTCGTCGACGCTGCCGAAGGCCTCTTCGGTGATCGCCAGCAGGTCGGCGCCGGGTGCGCGGCCGCGCTCGACCAGCTCGATCAGCAGGAACAGCGCGCTGACCCCGAGCGTCGACGCGAGCAGGTAGTACAGCGCCGCGCCGCTGACCGCCACGCTGCCGGCGCCGACCGCGGCCAGCAGCGTGCCGCAGGACGCGATCAGGCTGAAGCCGGCCAGCCGCGGCAGCTCCTGCGCGCCGAGCACGCCGATCGCGCCGAAGGCCAGGGTCGCGAGGCCGCCGTTCGTCAGCCACTGCTGGCCGAAGCCGGCTGACGCCCCGGCGGCGCTGCCGAAGAACAGCAGCCCGATGCGCAGCACCGCGTAGATGCCGACCTTGGTCAGGATCGCGAACAGCGCCGCGGCCGGCGCGCTGGCCGCGCCGTAGGTGCGCGGCAGCCAGAAGCACAGCGGCCACATCCCGGCCTTAATCAGGAAGGCGACGCCCAGCACCGCGGCGCCGGCCTCGAGCAGCGCGCGGTCGGCCGCGGCCACCGCCGGGATGCGCGCGCCCAGGTCGGCCAGGTTCAGCGTGCCGGTGACGCCGTAGATCAGCGTCGCGCCCACCAGGAACAGCAGCGACTCGACCAGGTTGACG
>CAZKCJ010000383.1:0-2443 GCA_964550885.1 uncultured Rubrivivax sp.
GCGGGGTGCCGGCGCTGGTGGTCGAGACCCGCTTCCCGTTCGGGCTGTTTCGCGCGTGGTCGGTGTGGCGCCCGGCCAGCGCGATCCTCGCCTGGCCGACGCCGGAGCGGCCGGCGCCGGCGCTGCCGGCGCAGCGCAGCGCCGGCAGCGAGCCGCGCGCCAACCGCGCCAGCGCCGGCGCCGAGCTCGACGGCGTGCGCGCCTGGCGGCGCGGCGACAGCCGGCGCCAGATCGTGTGGAAGAAGGCGGCGCGCACCGGGCTGCTGGTCAGCCGCGAGACCGTCGCCGAGGGCAGCCGCGACCTGCTGCTGGACTGGCAGGCCGCCGCCGGCGCCGGCGACGCCGAGGCGCGGCTGGCGCGGCTGACCGCCTGGGTGCTCGACGCCGACCGGCAGGGGCTGCGCTGCGGCTTGCAGCTGCCCGGCGCCGAGCACGCCTGCGACCACGGCGACGCCCACCGCCGCACGCTGCTGAAGACGCTGGCGCTATGGGGCCGCTGAGCACGGTCGAGCGGCGTCGCCGGCGCGCGGCGGCATTCCGCGGCCACGCCGCCGCCGCGCACGGGGGTTGAGGTGGCGGCGGCCCTGCGCGCGATCGGCCTGCCGAGCTGGCCCGGCTGGCGCCACCTGCCGCGCGACAGCCGCGACACGCTGTTCCTGGTCGCGGTGGTCGGCTGGACGGTGCTGCCGCACGCGTCGCATCTGCCGCCGTGGTGCATCGCGCTGACCGCGCTGATGCTCGCGTGGCGCGCCCACCTGGCGCTGGCCAGCCGGCCGCTGCCCAACCGCTGGGCGGTGATCACGGTGCTCGCGGTGGCCACCGCGCTGACGCTGTGGACCGAGGGCACGTTGTTCGGCAAGGACGCCGGCGTGACCATGCTGGTGGTGCTGGTCGCGCTGAAGACGCTGGAGCTGCGCGCGCGCCGCGACGCGCTGGTCGTCTTTCTGCTCGGCTTCTTCGTGGTGCTGACCCAGTTCCTGTACGAGCAGTCGCTGCTGCTCGCGCTGGCGATGCTGCTGTCGGTTTGGGGGCTGCTGACCGCGCTGGTGCTCGCGCACATGCCGGTGGGCACGCCGCCGCTGAAGCGCGCCGGCGGCATCGCCGCGCGCGCCGCGCTGCTGGGCCTGCCGCTGATGGTCGCGCTGTTCCTGCTGTTCCCGCGGATCGGCCCGCTGTGGGGCGCGCCCGGCGGCGCCGTCGGCAAGACCGGACTGTCGGGCACGATGCGCCTGGGCGGCGTCGCCGGCCTGGCGCTGGACGACAGCGTCGCGCTGCGGGTGCGCTTCTTCGGGCTGCCGCCGCCGCAGCAGGCGCTGTACTTCCGCGGGCCGGTGCTGTCGGTGTTCGACGGGCGCGAGTGGTCGCGCAGCGGCACCCCGGCCGACCGGCTGCAGCCGCCCGAGGAGGTCGAGCTGCGCGGCGCACCGCTGCGCTACGAGATGACGCTCGAGCCCAGCCGGCTCGCGATGCTGCCGCTGCGGGAGCTGACGCCGGCGCGCGCCGACGCCGCGCCGCGGATCGAGGGCCTCGCCGCCACCCGGCGCGGCGACGGCCAGTGGGAGACGAGCACGCCGGTGGTCGAGCGGCTGCGCTTCGAGGCCGCCGCCTGGCCGGCGTTTCGTCGCGGCCCGTTCGCACCGGACCCGGCGCTGGCGCCGAACCTGCTGCTGCCCGCCGGCTACAACCCGCGCACGCTGCAGTGGGCGCACGCGCTGCGCCAGGACCCGGCGCACGCCGGCGCCGACGCGCGCGCGCTCGCCGCCGCGGTGCTCGCGCACATCGGCAGCGGCGGCTACACCTACACGCTGGAGCCCGGCGACTACGGCCGTGACGCGATCGACGAGTTCTGGCTGGACCGCAAGCTGGGCTTTTGCGAGCACTTCGCCGCCTCCTTCGTCGTCATCATGCGTGCGCTGGACGTGCCGGCGCGCATCGTCACCGGCTACCAGGGTGCCGACGCGGTACCGGCCGACGGCTGGGTCGTCGTGCGCAACAGCAACGCCCACGCCTGGGCCGAGTACTGGCAGCCGGGCGAAGGCTGGCTGCGGATCGACCCGACCGCCGCGGTCGCCCCCGACCGGATCCTGCGCGGCCGCAGCCTCGCGCCGCGCCCGGGGCTGGTGGCCGGGGCGATCGGCACCGTCAGCCCGCAGCTGCTCGCGCAGCTGCGCCAGTTCGCCGAGCTGGTCGATAACCGCTGGAACCAGTGGGTGTTGAACTACTCGCGCGCGCAGCAGTTCGGCCTGCTCGAGGACCTGGGCATCGAGGCGCCGGGCTGGAACGACCTGGTGGGCGCGCTGGTCGGGCTGCTGTGCGCGACCAGCCTCGCGGTCGCCGGCTGGGCGCTGTGGGACCGCCACCGGCAGGATCCGTGGCAGCGGCTGCAGCAGCGGGTGGCTGCGCGGCTGACACAGCTGCAGGTGACGGTGGCCGCGCACGAGCC
>CAZKCJ010000384.1:0-838 GCA_964550885.1 uncultured Rubrivivax sp.
CGCCGGTTGCCGCCGTGCCCACCGCTGCACCTTCGGTGGGCGTGAAGAAGCCGCCGTACATGCCGCCCATCATCACCACGAAGACGACGATGACGGGCAGCAACTCGAGCAGCGTTTTCGTCTTCTGCGCGAAAGTGGCCTTTGGTCCGGCAGGACCCGCTTCGGGATCGAAGCGCACGACGATCGCGATCGCGATCATGTAGCCGAGCGCGGCGAGCACGCCCGGAACCATCGCCGCGATGAACAGCTTGCCGATCGACTGCTCGGTGAGGATCGCGTAGATCACCAGCACCACCGACGGCGGGATCAGGATGCCCAGCGTGCCGCCCGCGGCCAGCGCGCCGGTGGACAGCCGGCCGGAGTAGTTCAGCCGCTTCATCTCGGGCAGCGACACGTGCGCCATCGTCGCCGCGGTCGCCAGCGACGAGCCGCAGATCGCACCGAAGGCCGCGCAGGCGCCGACCGCGGCCATCGCGACGCCGCCGCGGCGGTGGCCGAGCCAGGCCGCCGCCGCGTTGAAGATGCCGGTGGACAGCCCCGACGCGGTCGCGAACGAGCCCATCAGCACGAACAGCGGGATCACCGACAGCGAGTAGGTGCCGACCTGGAAGTACGGCGCGGTGTTCATGTAGTTGAGCATCGGGTCCAGGCCCGACACCCAGATGTAGCCGATGCCGCCCACCAGCAGCAGCGACAGGCCGACGTTCACGCCGAGCACCAGCAGGCCCAGCAGCACGCCGAACATCACCAGCGAGATCGTCATCCCGCTCATCGGAACTCCCGGCCGCCGCGCGCCGCGCGCACCACGCACACCAGCGTCAGCAGCGCCATCGAGGCG
>CAZKCJ010000384.1:848-2423 GCA_964550885.1 uncultured Rubrivivax sp.
CGACGATCGGCACGAACATCCACCAGGTCGGGATCTGCAGCATCATCGACATGTCGTTGAACTGGTACTGGTTGATCCCGCCGAGCGTGAGCCGCCAGGTCATCAGCGCGGCGACCACCGCGAACACCGCGTCGCTCAGCACCGCCAGCACCCGCCGCATCGCCGGCGGGAACATGCCGACGAACATGTCGACCGTGACGTTGCCGCCGTACAGGTGGCAGTAGGGCAGCATCGCGAACACCGCGATCGCGGTGCCGCGCTCGGTGAGCTCGAAGTCGCCGACCAGCGGCGAGCCGAAGAAGGTGCGGCTGATGATGCTGCCGACCGACACCGCGGTGAAGGCCAGCATCACCATCCCGCCGGCTGCCGCCAGCCAGGTGCAGGCGCGCTGCAGCGCGCGTTCGGGCCCGGAGCGGGCGGCCAGGCCGCCCTCACCGGCGCGGCTGCCGCCTTCGCTCATTTGTCGTACTTCGCGACCAGGGCGACGGCCTCGTCGTGCAGCGCCTTGCCGTTGGGCACGCTGGCGATCCACTCGTCGACCACCGGCTGGGTGGTCTTCTTCCAGCGCGCCTTCTCCTCGGGCGCGAGGGTGACGATCGTGTGGCCCAACTCCTTGGCCTGCTCCAGCCCCGGCAGCTCGGCGGTGTCCCAGGCCTTGCCGATCTCCTGGATGAAGTTGTCGCCAGAATTCTTGTCGATCACCGCCTTCAGGTCGGCCGGCAGGCTGTCGTACTTCGGCTTGTTCATCGCGAACAGGAAGACGTTGGTGTACAGCCCGGTGACGGTGTGGAACTTCACCAGCTCGTTCAGGCGCTGCGGCTTCATCACCTCCCACGGCACGGTGACGCCGTCGGCGACGCCGCGCGACAGCGCCTCGTAGGCCTCGGGCAGCGGCATGCCGACCGGGACCGCGCCCATCAGCTTGAGCGCGTCGCCTACCGGCTTGGTCGGCAGCCGGATCTTCTGGCCCTGCAGGTCTTCCATCCGGTTGACGAGCTTGGTCTTCATGTGCACCAGCCCCGGCGCGTGGCAGTGCAGCAGCAGCGGGTGCACGTCCTTGTACTCCTCGCGCAGGTGCAGCTTGTAGAACGCCCAGATCGCCTGCGCGGTGGCCGACGCGCTCGAGCCGACCACGAACGGCAGCTCGAACACCGCCGAGATCGGGAAGCGCCCCGGCGTGTAGCCGGGCACCGTCCAGACGATGTCGACGACGCCGGTGCGCACCTGGTCGTACAACTGCGGCGGCTTGCCGCCGTGCTGCATCGCCGGATAGATCTCGCACTTGATGCGCCCGCCCGAGTCCTTCTCGACGCGGCTGGCCCAGGGCTCGAACAGCATCTTCTGCGCCGGCGCCATCGGCGACAGGAAGTGCGCCATGCGCAGCTTGATCGGCTCCTGCGCAACGGCGCTGCGGCCCAGCCCGGCCAGGCCCAGGCCCAGCGCTGCGCCCGCGTGCAACGCGGTGCGGCGGGTGGTATCGGTCATCTCGGTCTCCTTCCGATGTGAGTGACAGCCGGTTCGCCTGAAAGTGGCGGCTCACCACGCTATCACGGCGAGCGCCCGGTTGGCACTAAG
>CAZKCJ010000385.1:0-2420 GCA_964550885.1 uncultured Rubrivivax sp.
GCGGGTTGCGCACCTGGTCGAGGTTCATGCCCCACAGCTCGGGCCAGCGCCACGGCGCCTTCAGGTACAGCTTGGAGATGTCCCACAGCGTGTCGCGCGGCTTGACCGTGTACACGTCGGGCGCGTTCGGCGCGAGGTCGGCCAGCGGCACCCCGGCCTGGGCAACCTGCTGGGCGGTCGCGCGCTGGCCGGAGGTGACGGGGAAGTTCGGCTCGGCAGCGGCGGCGGCGCCGGCGATGGCCCAGCTCGCGACGGCGAACGCGGCGACGGCGTGGCGGCAAGGGGCTCGTGCAGTCATCGGCAAAGACTCCCGGCGCGTCGGCCGCACACCCCGGGTGCGACAATCGCGCCATCGTGCTGGCAGGGAAACGGCGGGGCTGCGCAGCCTAGCGCAGCGGCTGGGCAAATGCTCAATCGTTTCCTCAGATTCTGCCCATAAACCCTTGATGTCGCAATGAAAGTAGCATCTGCAGACAAGCCGTGTGAAGCCTGTCACAAGCGCCCGGCGAGGCCCGGGCGGGGGCCGCGAACGCAGCGCCGCCGGCAGGCCTGAACGCGATGGCGCTGCTGCCGATCCTGTGCTATCCCGACCCGCGGCTGCACACCGTTGCGCGCGCGGTCGACGCGGTCGATGCGCGCATCCGCCGGCTGGTCGACGACATGCTGCAGACGATGTACGCGGCCGAAGGCATCGGCCTGGCGGCCACCCAGGTCGACGTGCACGAGCGCGTGATCGTGCTCGACGTGTCGGACCAGCGCGACTCGCCGCGGGCGCTGATCAACCCCGAGCTGCTGTGGTGTAGCGACGACATGCTGATGGCCGAAGAGGGCTGCCTGTCGGTGCCGACAATCTACGACAGCGTGCCCCGGCACGCGCGCGTGCGGGTGCGCGCGCTCGACCGCGACGGCGCCGAACAGGTGTTCGACGCCGAGGGCCTGCTCGCGGTGTGCGTGCAGCACGAGCTGGACCACCTGCAGGGCAAGGTCTTCGTCGACTACCTGAGCATGCTCAAGCGCTCGCGCATCCGCACCAAGATGCTCAAGCGCCAGCGCGAGCAGCGGCGTGCCGCCTGAGCCGGCGCCGGCCGGCGCACTGCGCGTCGGCTTCGCCGGCACGCCGCCGTTCGCCGCGGCGGCGCTGCAGGCGATCGCCGACGCCGGCTTCGCGCTGCCGCTGGTGCTGACCCAGCCCGACCGGCCGGCCGGCCGCGGCCTGACGCTCACGCCGTCGGCGGTCAAGACGCTGGCGCTGGCGCGGGGGCTGCCGCTCGCGCAGCCGCGCGGGCTGCGGCTCGATGGCCGCTGGGCCGCCGACGCGAGCGCTGCGCAGCAGGCGCTGCAGGCGGCGCGCTTGGACCTGCTGGTGGTCGCCGCCTACGGCCTGATCCTGCCCGACTGGGTGCTGGCGCTGCCGCGCCTGGGCTGCCTGAACCTGCACGCGTCGCTGCTGCCGCGCTGGCGCGGTGCGGCGCCGATCGCGCGCGCGATCGAGGCCGGCGACCAGCGCACCGGCATCACCGTGATGCAGATGGACGCCGGTCTCGACACCGGCCCGATCCTCAGCCTGCACCCGCTGGCGATCGCCGCCGACGACACCACCGGCAGCCTGACCGATCGGCTCGCGGCGCTGGGTGCGAGCGCGATCGTCGCCACGCTGCAGGCGCTGCAGCGTGGGCCGCTGCCGGCCGTGCCGCAGCCGGCCGAAGGCGTCAGCTACGCGGCCAAGCTCGGCAAGGCCGAGGCGGTGGTCGACTGGCGCGATCCGGCCGAGCTGATCGAGCGGCGGGTGCGCGCCTTCGACCCGGCGCCAGGCGCACGCTTCACTGCGGCCGGCGAGGTGGTGAAGCTGTGGCGCGCGGCGTTGTGGCCGCGAAGCGATGGCGCCGCGCCGGGCACGATCCTGCAGCCGGAGTCGGGGCGGCTGGTGGTCGCCTGCGGCCGGGGCGCGCTCGAACTGCTCGAGGTGCAGCGCCCGGGCGGGCGCCGCCAAGCGGCAGCGGCGCTGGCCGCGCGGCTGGCCGCGCGCGGTGACACCGTGCTGCCGCTGGCGGCAGACGCCCCAAGCTCCTGAGCGCGCGCTGGGCGGGGCTGCACCGGGCCCGCCCCGCGGCGGCCGAGCAGGGTGGCGCAGCCGCCGGCGAGTGCTCAAGTCGCGCCCGGGCGGTGCCGATAAGGCGGAGTAGTCCAGTAGACCCGCTGCTGCCCATGTCGCGCCCCGTCCGCTTCGCCCTGCTCGCCGCCGCGCTATGGCTCGTCGCCGGCTGCGACCAGCTGGGCATCGAGTCGGCGCAGGTGCTGGCCGAGCGCCGCGAGGCTGACGGCCGGGCGATCGGCGGCGCCTGCCGCCACGCTGCGCGCGCGCTCGAGGACTGCTTCGCGCTGAACCGCAAGGCCGACAAGGCGGCAATCTTCGAGGGCTG
>CAZKCJ010000386.1:0-2412 GCA_964550885.1 uncultured Rubrivivax sp.
CGTGCGAGACTTCGCCCCCGGCGCGCTGGCCGCGCAGCGGGTGGGGCCTGCGAGTGCGCAGCGCCGGCCCCGATCAGAGCCCAGACACCCGATACCCCCCAACGCCCATGGCCTGCGCCCGATCGATCACCGCTTGCCGCTCCGGCCTCGAGCGGCGTACGCGCGGCCGCGCGCCCGCTGGCGCTGTTCGGCGGCTGAGCACGCGCCGCCGCCGCGACCAGGGCTTCGGCCGGCCCGCCGCGCGTGCCGTCCGCTGACTGCCGCCGACCGCCACCGAGCCCCCCGACGATGTGCCGCATCGACCCCATCCGCCGGCCCCTGACGCGCTGCGCCGCGGCCGCGGCCGCCCGCGCCGCTTGACGGCCGCCATCCGCCAGCTCCAGCACCCAACGAACACCCTATCGGCAAGCGCCGCGTGCGTTGCCCTGCGGCGCGAGCCGACCTGACGCGCGCGCGTCGCCGGCCCCGCGCGCGGCCCGCGACGGCGCCAGCGCGGTGGCCAGCCCCGCAGCCCTGCCGATGCCCTTCATCACCGCCATCGACCCGACCTGAGCCCATGAAGCACGAATCCCTGGAAGCCTTCCTGACCTACGTGGCCGCGTGCAGCCCGGGCGAGCCGGAGTTCCTGCAGGCGGTCACCGAGGTGATGGAGAGCCTGTGGCCGTTCATCGAGCAGCACCCGCACTACGCCGACCACGGCCTGCTCGAGCGCCTGGTCGAGCCCGAGCGCGTGATCACCTTCCGCGTCGCCTGGCTCGACGACCGCGGCGAGGTCCAGGTCAATCGCGGCTACCGGATCCAGCACAGCGCGGCGATCGGTCCGTTCAAGGGCGGGCTGCGCTTCCACCCGTCGGTGAACCTGTCGATCCTGAAGTTCCTGGCCTTCGAGCAGACCTTCAAGAACGCGCTGACGACGCTGCCGATGGGCGGCGCCAAGGGCGGCTCGAACTTCGACCCGAAGGGCAAGAGCGCCGGCGAGGTGATGCGCTTCTGCCAGGCCTTCATGTGCGAGCTGTACCGCCACATCGGCGCCGACACCGACGTGCCGGCCGGCGACATCGGCGTCGGCGGCCGCGAGGTCGGTTTTCTGACCGGCATGATGAAGAAGCTCAGCAACCGCACCGACTGCGTGTTCACCGGCAAGGGCCTGAGCTACGGCGGCTCGCTGATCCGGCCGGAGTCCACCGGCTACGGCACCGTCTACTTCGCCGAGGAGATGCTCAAGCGCCGCGGGCTGGGCTTCGACGGCATGCGCGTGAGCGTGTCGGGCTCGGGCAACGTCGCGCAGTACGCGGTCGAGAAGGCGATGGCGCTGGGCGCGAAGGTGGTCACCGTGTCCGACTCGGGCGGCACGGTGATCGACGAGGAGGGCTTCACGCCGGAGAAGCTGGCCGAGCTGCTGGACGTCAAGAACAACCGCTACGGCCGCGTCAGCGACTACGCGCAGCGGGTCGGCGCCGAGTTCCATCCGGAGATCACGCCCTGGCACGTGCCGGTGGACATCGCGCTGCCGTGCGCGACGCAGAACGAGCTCGAGGCGCGCGACGCCGAGATCCTGGTGCGCAACGCGGTCAAGTGCGTGGCCGAGGGCGCGAACATGCCGTGCACGCTGGACGCCGGCCGGGTGCTGGAGAGCGCCGGCGTGCTGTACGCGCCGGGCAAGGCGAGCAACGCCGGCGGCGTCGCCACCTCGGGGCTGGAGATGACGCAGAACTCGATGCGGCTGTCGTGGTCGCGCGAGGAGGTGGATACCAGGCTGCACGGGATCATGCGCAGCATCCACGAGACCTGCCTGCGCTACGGCCGGCGGCGCGACGGCACGGTCAGCTACGTCGACGGCGCGAACATCGCCGGCTTCGTGCGGGTCGCCGACGCGATGCTCGCGCAGGGGGTGATTTGAGCAGGCGGCCGCCGCGCGGCGCGCGCGCCGGGCGCGGGCTGCAGCCGGTGCCGGCCGGCCGCACCGCGTCGCCGCCCGAAGCGGACTGCTCCGGGGCGGGCGGCCGATGAAGGAGGTGCTCGACGCCTGCTGGCGGGCGGCGCTGTACTGCCTGCACCCGCAGGTGATCCTGTGGTCGCTGCTGCCGCTGCTGCTGTCGGCCGGGCTGGTGCTGGGGCTGGGCTGGTTGTACTGGGAGGGCGCGGTCGCCGCGGTGCGCGCGACCCTCGAGCACTGGGCGCTGGTCGCGAGCTTCCTCGCCTGGCTCGACAGCGTCGGCCTGGCGACGCTGAACGCGCTGCTCGCGCCGCTGCTGCTGGTCGCGGTCGCGGTGCCGCTGGTGATGGTGGTGTCGCTGCTGCTGGTGGCCTGGCTGATCACGCCGCCGCTGGTGCGCTTGGTCGCGCGCCGGCGCTTCGCGCAGCTCGAGCGCCGGCGCGGCGCCGGCTGGTGGTATGCGGCGCTGCGCGCGC
>CAZKCJ010000387.1:0-268 GCA_964550885.1 uncultured Rubrivivax sp.
ACTGTTCATGCGGTCTTGCCAGCGGCACAAAGCGGTCAACTGCCGGAAGTAGGTTGAAAGCCTTCGGGTGCTTTCGGTTCTGCCTGGAGGCGGCGCTGTGGATCAGGTCGAACAACGGCCGGCTGCAGGGCAGCGCGCCGCTGAGGGGGGTCTCGGCTGCAGCGCACGACGTCCAAGAGCGCGGCGTCGCCGCAGGCGAGGTGGACGTGGGGCCAGGGTCAGCAGCGGCATCGCCGGGCGCGGCGGCAGCCGGCCGCCGCGGCGCGCG
>CAZKCJ010000387.1:278-2399 GCA_964550885.1 uncultured Rubrivivax sp.
TTCATGCGGTCTTGCCAGCGGCACAAAGCGGTCAACTGCCGGAAGTAGGCTCAGATCGGCAGCAGGTTCAGGAAGAAGCGGCTGAGCCAGCCGATCGTCTGCGCGTCGGCCTGCGCGCCGCGGCCGCGCTGCTCGACGCGCACGTTGGCGATCTGGGTGCTGGCGATGGTGTTGCCCGGCTGGATCAGCCGCGGGTCGACCTGGCCGGAGAAGCGCAGCACGTCGACGTTGCTGTTCACGCCGATCTGCTTCTCGCCGGCGATCAGCAGGTGGCCGTTGGGCAGCACGTCGGTGACCACCGCGCTGATGCTGCCGAAGAAGTTGTTGCTGTTCTCGGTCTCGCCCTTGCCGGTGAAGGTGTTGCTGCTGGAGCCGGACGCGTTCGCGCGGGTCAGCGCGCCGGGCTTGATGTACGGCAGCGCGACCACCTCGGCGGCGAGCGAGCCGCTCTTGTCGATCGTGCTGTTGGACTTCTGGGTCGCGACCACCCGCTCGACGATCTGCACGTTCAGCGTGTCGCCGCGGTGGCGCGCGCGGTAGTCCTCGAACAGCGGTCGGTAGCTGGCCGGCTGGAAGATCGCGCCGTTGGCTGCCACCGCCACCGGCGGCGGCGGCGCCGGCAGCGCGTTCGTCGGCTCGGCGACCTCGACCCGCGGATTCATCGTCAGGCAGCCGGCCAGCGGCAGCACCGCGGCCGCGGCGACGACCCGGGCGAGCGCGCGGCTCACAGCTGGCCCAGCCGCTGCAGCATCTGGTCGGTGGTCTGGATCGCCTTGGAGTTGAGCTCGTAGGCGCGCTGGGTCGCGATCATCGCGACCAGCTCCTCGACCACGTTGACGTTGCTGCCCTCGATGTAGCCCTGCAGCAGGCTGCCGCGGCCGTCGGTGCCCGGCGCCGCGGTGTTCGGCGTGCCCGACGCCGCGGTCTCGGCGAACAGGTTGCCGCCGCGCGGGTCCAGCCCGGCCGGGTTGACGAAGCTCGCCAGCTGGATCTGGCCCAGCTGCTGCGCGCTCGCCTGCCCGGGGACGGTCGCGCTGACCGTGCCGTCGGCGGCGATCGCCACCGTCTGCGCGTTGGTCGGGATCAGGATCGACGGCTGCAGCGGGTGGCCGTCGGCAGTGACGATCTGGCCGTTGGCGTCGACCTGGAACGCGCCGTCGCGGGTGTAGGCGGTGCTGCCATCGGCGAGCTGCACCTGGAAGAAGCCGCTGCCCTTGATCGCCAGGTCCAGGTGGTTGCCGGTGGCCTGCAGGTTGCCCTGCGCGAAGTTGCGGGTCGACGCCGCGACCCGCGTGCCCAGGCCGACCTGCAGCCCGGTGGGCAGCCGGGTCTGGTCGCTACTGGCCGCGCCGACCTGGCGCAGGCTGTCGTACATCAGGTCTTCGAAGACCACGCCGCCGCGCTTGAAGCCGTTGGTGGCGACGTTGGCGAGGTTGTTGGCGATCGAGTCCAGCTTGGCCTGCTGGCCCTCCATGCCGGTCTTGGCGATCCACAGCGAGCGGTTCATGCGCGGCGCTCCGAGTACGGGCGGCCAGTGTGGCCGCTGGCGCGCACGCGCGGCGCCGCGAATAGGGCGGCCTTCGGCGGGTTTCTCGGGCTTGCGCGGCGGCGGGCACCGCGGCTGCGGCCAGGCGGCGCCCAGCGTCGCAGCCCGCCTCAGGTCCGCGGCAGCGGCGCAGCCGACGCCGGCCGTTGCCGCCGTGATCGACGCCGCAGCGGCCGGCCGCCGGCAGCAGCCTTCAGCCCGCGGCGCGCGCAGCCGGCGCCCGCTGGCCGCGCCGCGCCGCGGTTCAGGCCAGCCAGCGCTTGCGCCGCCGGTAGTGCTTGACGTTGTGGTAGTCGACCCGCTCGCCGCCGCCCAGGTAGAACTCCTGGATGTCGGGGTTGCGCTTGAGCTCGTCGGTGCTGCCGCTCATCACGATGTTGCCGTTCTCGATCAGGTACGCGTGGTCGGCCACGTCCAGCGCCGCGCGCGCGTTCTGCTCGACCAGCAGCACGCTGACCTGCTGGTCGCGGTTGATCCGGCGGATGATCCCGAAGATCTCCTTGACCAGCAGCGGCGCCAGCCCGAGCGACGGCTCGTCGAGCATCAGCAGCCGCGGCCGGCCCATCAGCGCGCGG
>CAZKCJ010000388.1:0-2373 GCA_964550885.1 uncultured Rubrivivax sp.
GGCGGCGGCCGCGTCGGCGGCAGGCGCCGGCGGGGCCGCGGCGGCCGGCGCCGGCGGCGGCGCCGGCGCGGCGGCGGCCAGCGCGGCGACGTCGGCGGTCGCGCCCGACTGGGCGGCGATCGCGTCGACCCAGCCGCCGAGCTCGGCCAGCGCGCGCTCGGTGAAGCGGCGCAGCGGCGGGTCGAGCAGCGCCCGATCGGCCAGCCGCGCGTTGTACAGCTGCTCGCAGGCCCAGGCGGCCTCGCCGAAGTCCTTCAGCCCGACCATCCGCGCGCTGCCCTTGAGCGTGTGGAACGCGCGCCGCACCAGCGTCAGGTCGCCCAGCTCGTCGGGCGCGTCGACCAGCCGCCGCAGCGCCTCGCCCGCCGCGCCCAGCACCTCGCGCGCCTCGTCGACGAAGATCGAGCGCATCTCGGCGTCGTCTTCCAGGCCGGTGTCGCCGACCGCACCCGGCGGCGGCGTGACCCGCAGCGCGGCCGGCGCCGGCTCGGTCGGCGGGGCGGGCGGCGCGAAGCCGGCGACCGCGTCGGCCAGGTGCCGGCGCGCCGCCTGGCGCGCACCGTTGTCGTCGCCGGCGCGGGCCAGCTCGGCCTGCGCCGAGGCCATCGTCTGCGCCAGCGCCGGCTGGTCGGCGAGCATCGCCTGCTGCGACAGCCGCTGCAGGCCCAGCTGCAGGTCGGCGTCGCTGACCGCGTCGCGGGCGAGCGACCGCGCCTGCTCGACCAGCGCCGGCACGCCGCCGGCATGCTCGGCCAGGCTGTCGAACGCGGTCAGCCGGCCGCTGCGCTGGCCCATCGCCGCGCGCAGCCGCTCGTCGGCGGGGTCGAAGGTGAACAGCGCGCGCGCCGCCTGCGGCTGCACGCTGAGCATGTCGATCAGGAAGCTGAGCGCGCCCAGGTTGTCGGCCAGCCGGTCGAAGATCGGCTGGTGGCCGCTGCCCTGCGGGTCGACCTCGGTCTGGCTGAGCGCGTCGACGTCCTCGCTCATGCGCAGCACCGCCTGCGACGCCTGCTCCAGGTCGAGCACCGACAGCACGCCGCGCATCGCCTGCAGCTGCGCCGGCACCGGGATCAGCACCTCGTTGCGCAGCGGGTCGCGGAAGTACTGGTCGATCTGCTTCTCGACCTCGGACAGCGACGCGCGCAGCTCTTGCACCACGCTGCCCATCGTCTGGCGGTCGGACACGCGCCGGTAAAGCGCCTCCATCCACGGCTCCAGCGGCAGCGCGGCGCGGCCGGCGGCGACCTCGCCGATGCGCTGCGCGAGCCGCCGCACCCGCCCGGCGAGCTGCGGCTGGTCGAAGTCGCCGTCCTCCAGCGACGCGTCCAGGTACAGCACCGCGGTCGCGACCTCCATCGCCAGCGCCGGGCCGGGCGGCTGCGCGGCAGCCAGCGCCTGGCCGACCGCGCGCTGCAGCGCCTCGGCCAGCACCTCGCCCGACGGATACAGCCGCTGCAGCGACTCGCCGACCAGCGCGAACTGCTCGGCCAGCCCGACCGCGCGGTGACCCTCGCCGGCCGCGGCCGCCGACCACAGCTCCTTCGCGCCGGCCACGCGCTTCCTCGCCTGCGCGATCAGCGCCGGGTCGAAGCGGCCGAGCCGCACCTGCAGGTAGTCGAACGCGGCCGCGTCGTCGATCGTGTAGACCGAGCGCACCGCGGCCAGCCGCGGCGCGGCCGCGTCGTCCGCCGGCGCGCGCGCGTGCGCACAGAAGAACAGCAGGTCCTGCGCCAGCCGGTCGGAGACCTCGGTGCGCCCGGCGTCGGCCAGGCGCAGCTGCGCGAGCAGCCGCGAGCTGACCCGCTTGACGTAGATGTCGGGCTGCAGCAGCCCTGCGGCCTGCGCCTCGTAGAAGCCGGCAGCCAGCCGCCACAGCCCGGCGAGCCGGCCCGAGGCCGCGGCCGCCAGGCCGGCGCACAGCTCGCTCGCGCGCGCCATCGCGCTGCGGTCGGGGCTGCGCATCATCGCGAGCACGTAGCGCTCCATCGCCGTGCGCGCGCCGGCGTCGCCGGCGCAGGGCGCGGCGTCGCCGGCGTCGGGCAGCTCGCGCCACTGCCAGTCGTCGCGCCACAGGTCGGCCGGATGCACGCGGTCGGCGCCGGCCAGGTTCAGCAGCTTCTGGTACTGCGGGAACAGCGCGAGCGTGGGCAGACCCTTGCCGGCGAGCTTGCGCCCCAGGTAGTCGAGCACGCCGAAGGACGCGGCCTCGATCGTCTCGGCCACCGCCGCGCTGAGCTGCTGTGGCCGCGCGACCATCCGCTGGACCACGGCCTCGCTCGCGCGCAGCACCCGCGCCGGGCCGGGCAGGCCGATCATTTCGAGCGCGCCGACCCCCTGGTGCAGCTGCGCGCGCGCGGCCTGCAGCAGCGCCGG
>CAZKCJ010000389.1:0-2368 GCA_964550885.1 uncultured Rubrivivax sp.
GGTCAAGTACCTCGGCGTCGAGCGCGGCGTGAATGTGACGCTGGGCTTGCCGTTCGTGCGCACCAGCCCCGATCACGGCACCGCGGCCGGCCTCGCCGGGCGCGGCCGCGCCGACGCGTCGAGCCTGGTCGCGGCGATCGACTGGGCGCGGCGCCTGGCCGGCGGCTGAGCGCGCCGCCGGCGGCGACGCTCGGGTGCCTTCGGGCCGCTGCCGCCGCGGCGTCTGCAACGGCGCCGCCCGGCGCGGCCTCAGGCGGGCGTGCTGCGGCTGCCGAGCGCGGCCAGCTGGCGGCGCACGCGCGCGGTCGCGCGCTCGATCAGGTAGCCGTTCTCGAACGCGCGCAGCCGCCCCGCCTCGCACAGCCGCACCAGCATCCGGTGGGTCAGCGAGATCGTCTGCTTGTGGCGGCTGCCGCGGGTGAAGACGAAGAAGCTGCGCCCCGGGCTCACGTGCGCGAGCCGCACCTTGTGCCACTGCCCGTCCAGGTGCATCCGGTAGGCGAAGCCGATCTGCACGTGGTCGGCGAGCGAGCGGCCGCTGGCCGGCTCAGGCGCCTCGGCCTTGGGCAGGCCCAGACCGGCGAGGTCGACGTCGGCGTCGCGCACCTCGGGCTCGCCCAGGTCGATGTCGACCTTGTCGGTCCAGTCGACCGCGGCCTCGTCGATCAGGCCGATGCGCGCGCGCTCCTCGGCGGTGAACGCGGGCGCGATGATGTCGTCGCGCACCGCCGGCGAGTCGACCGGTGGCGGCGGCAGCTCGTGCACCGCCGGCACCGCCTCGCCGATCGCCGCGTCGACCTGGCGCGCCAGCAGGTTGTAGTCCAGCGTGCGCATCGCCTGGCCCTTCAGCGATTCGGCGTGCGCCGGCAGCAGCTTGCCGAAGAAGGCCTTGCGCGCGGCCTCGTCCCAGGCGATCAGGTCCATGCCCTCGTTCAGCGCCTTCATCAGCGCCGGCAGCTGCAGCAAGAAGGCCTTGCGCTGCTCGGGCGAGCCCTTGGGCTGCACGCTCATCACCAGCTCGCGCCCGGCGTTGCGCAGCCGCTGCGCGCGCGCGCCGTCGGCGCCGTCCACCCGCACCGCGTGCATCATCGCCTGGCTCCAGACCTGGGCGACGAAGTCGCGCACGAACTCGGGCATCGGCAGCGGCTTGAGCAGCGCCTGCAGCTGCTGCGTGTAGCGCTGCTGCAGCCGTAGGTCGGTCTCGCGCGCCTCGAGCAGCGTGGCCGCGCCGACGCGCTGCTGCACGTCGCTGCGCGCCTGCTCGACGATGAAGGCCTCGAGCGCGGCGAGCTTGCGCTCGTACAGCTCGATCTGGTCGAAGTCGCCCTCGACGATCTCCTGCACCAGCTCGCGCACCAGCGCGACGAAGCGCTGCCCGGCCTCGGAGTCCAGGTCCTCGAACGCGGTGCCCAGCGACGCGATCCGGTTGACCAGCCGGCGCACCGGATGCCGGCGCGACGAGAAGAAGCTCGGGTCGCCCAGCGCCGCGCGCAGCACCGGCAGCTGCAGCCGCGCGATCTGCCGCGCCATCTGCGGCGGCACCTTCGGGTCCGACAGGATCTGGTCGAACAGGCTGCCGATCACGTCGATCACCATGTGATCGAGGGTGCCGGTGGAGGCCTGCCGCAGCGCGTCGCGGTGCGCGCGGATCAGGTTCGGCGCGACCGGCGCAATCGGCGCGACCGGCCCGACCGGGTCGTCTGCCGCACCGCCGTGAGCAGCGGGGTCGAACGCGCCGGCCTGCGACGGGCGCGGCGGCACGGCCGCGGCCGCCGCGTCTTCGGGCCCGAGGTCGATGAAGGCCAGCTGGCGGATCAGCGACATCAGCCCGGCGTCAACCTGGCCGATCGGCGTGCCGCCGCGCGCGCCGCCGGGGCCGCGGGCGCCGGGCGCCGGGCCGTCGCTGCGGCCGTGCCCGCTGCTGCCCCAGCCGGTCGTGCCCCAGCCGGAACCCGGTGCGCCACGGTTGACGCCGCTGACGCTGTGGCCGCCGCTGAGGCCGGCGCCGCTGACGCTGTGGCCGCTGCCGCCGCCGCCGAAACCGCGCCCCAGGCCGCCGAAGCCGCTGCCGCCGGCATCGCCGCCGCCAAAGCCGGTGCTGCCAGCTGCGCCGTGGCCCAGGCCGCCGGCGCCGAAGTCGCCCCTGCCGAGGCTGCCACCGAGGCCGCTACCGCCGAGGCCGGCCCCGCTCAGGCTGCTGCCAGCCATGCCGGCGCTGCGCAGGCCGTCGGCCGCATCGGCGCTGCCGCCCGGGTGATGCCAGCCCGGGCCGCCATTGCCCGGACCCATGCTGCTCAGCGTGCCCATGCCGGTGGCGCCCATGCCGGCCGCACCCAGCTGCGTCGAGCCGATGCCGGTTGCACCGCTG
>CAZKCJ010000390.1:0-2356 GCA_964550885.1 uncultured Rubrivivax sp.
CGCCCGCGGCCGGCGGCGACGGCGCCGCCGCCGCCGCGCGCGCGCGCCCGGCCGCAGGCCGCGAGCGGGGAGCTGCGGTGAGCGACTGCCGCAGCGGCGAGCTGTACGCGCTGCGCGTGCTCGGCGACGACATGGCGCCCGAGTTCCGGCACGGCGAGATCATCGTGGTCGAGCCCGACGGCCAGGCGCGCGACGGCAGCTTCGTGCTCGCCGAGCTGGCCAGCGGCGCGAGCCTGCGGCAGCTGTGCCGCAGCGGAGACGCCTGGGCGCTGCGCACGCTCGCGCCGCCGCCCGGCGCCGCGGCGCTGCAGCCGCTGCCCGACCTGCAGTGCGTGCGCGGCGTGGTCATCCAGAAGGCGGTGCCCGGGCGGCGGCGGCTGACGAAGCGCTATGTCTGAGCCGCCGCGGCGCGCACGCAGACCAGCGGCCGCGGCGCGGCCGCAGCGGCTAGCGGCGCCCGGCCAGCCCGCGTCCGCAGGCAGCATCGCGCCGCTGCCGGCCGAGCCCACGCGCGCCTTCGGCGCCGCCGGGCTGCGCGCGCTGGTCGCCGCGGTCCAGGCCAACTGCGAGCTCGCCGACGCCCGCCACGCGACCGAGCTGACGCTGTGCACCTACCTGCTGCAGATGCGCGAGTTCTACCGCTGGGCGAACCGCCTGCCCTTCGCCGCCGAGCTGCCGCGCGCGCAGCTCGGCAGCTGGCTCGCCGCGCGCGAAGCGCAGTGGGAGCAGCTGTCCGACGCCGGCTGGCAGCCGCTGCCGCTGGGCGACGCGAGCGTCGACCCGTTCGCCGCGCCCGCGGTCAACGCGCGGCTGCAGGCCCACGGCTTCGTCTACGGCGTCGGGCTGGGCGCCGGCGACCGGCCGCTGTTCTTCCTGGCCGAGCTGCACGCGCGCACGCAGCGCGACGGCGTGCCGGTGGTCGTCGCCGGCCGTGAGCTGGCGCGCGGACTGGTCGCGCCGCCGGCGGTGCTGGCCGACGAGCACGGCGACGCGCAGATCGTGCTGCGGCGCGACGCGATCGCGCGCTGGGGCTGGCAGCAGTTCGAGGCCTTCAAGCTGCGGCCGGTGGAGGGCGGCCCGCGCGCCGCCGCGGTGCAGGCCTACGGGCTGGACCGCGGCTTCGACGCGGCGCTGCCGACCTTCGTCGACGAGCAGACCGAGGCCGCGCTGCTGCACGAGCTGGGCGAGCTGCGCGTCGGCCGCCGTCTGGGGCCGGCGTGGACCGCGCTGCGCCGCGCGCTGCCGAGCCGCCGCGGCGAGCTGCACGCGCGCGCGCTGCGCGACCTGCTCGCCGACCTGGAGCTGACGCTGCCGACGCTGCTCGAGCGCGGCGCCGAACGCGCGCTGCACCTGTGGTTCGCGAGCTTCGACGGCGTGCGCGCGCAGCTGTATCCGCAGCTGCCGGCCGCCTGGCGCACGTGGCGCGACGGCGACCGCGGCGCCGCGCTGCGCGCGGCCTGCGCGCTGGGCCGGCGGCACTTCGACGCGCTCGCGCAGCGGCTGCTGCAGCGGCACGCGCGCGCCGACGCTGCCGCAGCGGCCGCGTGTGAGGCGCTGCTCGTCGACCCGACCGCGATCTGCCGCGGCTGAGCCGCCGCGGGTCAGCGGCGCGCCGGCGGCGCTGCGGCCGCCGGACACGGCCCGGTGCCGAAGTCGGCCAGCTCCAGGCAGCGCCCGTCCAGATCGGCCGGCGCGGCGATCCCCAGCAGGTGCGCGAGCGTGGGCGCGATGTCGGTCGTGGCCACCGGCAGGATCCGGTCCTGCGCCGGCGCGCCGGGCCACCAGAACACGATCGGCACACGGCGGTCGAGGTCGTAGGGCCCGGAGTGGCCCTCGATGAAGTAGGTCAGCTGCGGCGGCGTGACCGTGAGGCCGGGCTGGTAGGCGACCAGGATGTCGCCCGAGCGTCCGGCCATCACGCTCTGCGCGAAGCGGTCGCGCAGCGTCATCGTGTCGGGCGAGACCCCGCGTGGATGGCTGGCAAGCAGCTCCTGCAGCGAATACGCGGCGAAGACCTGCGGCTGCGTGGCCAGGATCGCCAGCGCCGCGTCGACCACCCGCGAGCGCAGCGGTTCGCCCAGCTGCTTGCCGGCCGCGTCCACCGCGTACAACTGCATCAGGTCGGGGCTCGCCAGCGGCTCGTGCGCGAGGCCCAGCCGCTCCTTCACCCGGGCATTCACGCTCTTCAGCAGGGCCTTGCCGTCGATGCGCTGCGCCTCGGGGAAGCCTTGGAGCGCCAGCCGCTCGGGGAAGTCGGTGCCGCCGTGGTCGGCCGACAGGACGAGCAGCACCTTCACGCCGAGCGTCTCGAGCCGCGCCAGCAACTGGCCGAACAGGTCGTCGAGCAGGTACATCT